>DATEZX010000309.1:0-7205 GCA_035255225.1 Candidatus Limnocylindrales bacterium | reverse complement strand
GACTTCGAACAGCGCGCCGCGACGCCGCAGGCGCCTGCTCAGGGCGAGCCGGAGGGCGCCGAGCGCCGCCCCTGAGCCCAGCCTCGCTGCTGAGCCGAGCCTCGCGCCCGGGCTCCAGCCCCGCGTCGGACTAGATCGGCTTGGTCACCATGAGGACGAGTATCACGCCGACGATCCCGACGGCCAGCAGGCCGAAGAGGCTCGACCGGCGCGCGGCCGTCCGGTAGGCCGGTGAGGTCGGGTCTCGCTCGGCCTCGGCCAGCTGCCAGCGCATCGTCGGGGCATAGATCGCGATCCCGAAGATGACGATGAACACGTACAGCCCGAGCGCCGCCCGGATCCACAGGAGGTCGAAGGTGTATGGCCCGATCGTGGCCATCGCGAGGCCTGTCAGGAGGACGACGACGTAGGCCGGGTTGGCGACCCGGCGATCGAGGCCGCGGATGCCGTTGATCGCGTCGACGAGGCGCTCCCGATCGCTGCCGGCCCGGCGCAGCCAGTAGGCGTACGACACGTTCGCCCCGACCGCGACGATGACCGCCGAGACGTGGACGAGCTTCAGGAGCAGGAACGGGTCCACGGCCAACAGGATAGGCGGCCTCCATCCGACGCCTGGAGTCGCGGCCGAGGCCTCAGGCGAAGCCAGCGCCTCAGGCGAACCGATGCCTGGCGTCGATGCCCGGAGCCTAGAAGTGCGTCGTGCACCACGGCTCATCGGCCGTCCGCAGGAGCGCCGCGGCGCGTCGCAGCGCGCCCGGCGTCGCCTCGCTCGCCCCGCCGGCGCGGACGGCATCCGCGAGGTTGGTCCCACCGAGGACGGCCGCGCCGAGGGCTGACACCTCGAGGCTGAGGTCAGCTTCGCGAGTCGTCGGGCGACAGGTCGCCCCATCCGCCGTGGCGTCGAGCTCGAAGCGCCCCGTCGCGGGCCCGGGCCGCCCGCCGACCGTGTCGACGACCTCGATGACGAGCCGATCGCTCGACTCGTATGCCCGACCGCCGAGGACCGCAGGCACGTCGTAGATCCGGAGCCACAGTCCCTCGCCCACCTCCTTGAGGCGCGCCGCGCGGGCGTCCTCGAGGTACCACGGCAGCGGCTCGCGGACCCGCCGCGTCCCGGCCTTGATCGTCGCCACCAGATCGATCGAGCACAGGAACTGCCAGAGCTCGATCTCAGCGGCCTCCGTCGCGCCGTGCAGCTCATCGAGCAGGAGGACGTTGTCAGGGATGCCCTCGTCCCACTTCTCCTCGCCGTGGTACAGGGCATAGGCGTCAGGCTCGCCGTTCGTATCGCGGTGGACCGCCGCCACGGTCGGTCCGGGCTCAGGCCGGCCGGGCGGCTGGACGATCCCGAGCATGCGGTCCCAGCGGGGGTCGTTGCGGGTGATCTCGCCGGCCTGGCCGAGTCGGTATCGCTCGTAGATCGGTGGCAGGAGGGCACGCGCCAACTTGGGAGCCATGACCTCGACGCGGCCATCGGCGGGGTGCTTGAACCGTGTCGCGCGTGTCCGGATCGCCCATGACGCGTCCCAGCTCGCGGGCCCGTAGCCGTACCGGCCGTAGATCGGCCACTCGGACGCGAAGAGGATGCCGACCGGCTCCGCCCGCTCGACCGTCCGCGCGATGTCGTCGCCTGCCATGGCCGACAGGACCCCCCGGCGGCGGTGAGTCGAACGGACGGTGACCGAGGTCACGGCGCTCGCGGGCACGGCCCGCCCACCCGGCAGGGTCAGCTCGGTCGCGAACGTCCGGAAGGTCCCGACGATCTCGCCATCGTCGAACGCGCCGATCGTCCGCTCGAGGTCCATCTGTGGCCGCCGGAACGCCGCGGCCGCCTCGCCATCGCCCCACGACCACATGAAGAACACCGTCTGCGCGGCATCGAACCAGGCGGGCAGCTCGGCCTCGGAAACGGGGCGGACGGTGAAGGCCACGCTCGGACGATACCCCGCCGACCGGAGGGCGTGGCAACGCGAGTGGCGCCGCCGGCCCTTGCGCGCCACTCAGCAACGGTGTAATCATGTAATCACACACCCGACAGGAGCGTGCGAAGACATGGCCGACACGGCAATGGACGAGATCCGCGGCTGGTTCAATGGCCGCATTCCAGACGACTGGTTCAGCGGGCCGGTGAGCGTCACGGGCGATCGCGAGGAGATCCTCGTGACCGGCGAGCTGGCCGATGCGAAGGTCGACGCCAAGGCCAGCGAGGCCGAGCGCGCCGCCGCCCGCGACTCACGCGTCGACGGTTTCCGGGAGGACACCCGACCGGCCCGAATGCGGATTGCCGCCGACGCGGAGCACCGCTTCGGCCGCAAGGTCTCGTGGGCGGTGGCGATCGGTGGGGAGACCCGGGCGTTCACCGTCGCCAGCGTGCCGGTGATGACCCGTCTCCGGATGCGCGAGCGTGGCGTCCTCGACACGCTCGTCGACGCCGGAGTCGCCCGCAGCCGGAGCGAGGCGCTCGCGTGGTGCGTTCGTCTGGTCGGGGAGAACGAAGGCCCGTGGATCGAGAAGCTGCGTGGCGCCCTGGGCTCGGTCGAAGCCGTCCGGGGCGAGGGTCCCAGGCCGGGCGGTCGAATGCACTGAGCCGCCGGCGTCGGCCCGCACCTCCCGCCGGTCGACTGCGCCGCCGATCGCCCGAGGCCGGGAGGCCTACTCGAGGTACTGGAGCGGAGTCGCGACGAAGCCCTCCGGGAGAGTGACCCCGGTGGCGTGGTTGGGGCAGTAGCCGTTCGGAACCTTGTGCAGGTACCCCTGGTGGTAGTCCTCGGCGAAGTAGAAGGGCGGTGCGGGCGGCCCGACGATCTCGGTCCGGATCTCGCCGTAGCCGGCTCGTCGGAGCCGCTCCTGGAAGGCATCGCGCGACCGCTCCGCGGCTTCCCGCTGGCCCTCGTCGCTGACGAAGATCGCCGATCGGTACTGCGTCCCGACGTCGTTGCCCTGGCGCATCCCCTGAGTCGGGTCGTGGTTCTCCCAGAAGACCCGGAGAAGATCGTCGTAGCTGACCTTCGCGGGATCGAAGACGACCCTGACGGATTCGGCGTGGCCGGTGCGGCCCGTGCAGACCTCCTTGTAAGTCGGGTTCGGGGTGAAGCCGCCCTGGTAGCCGACCGCGGTCGTCCAGACGCCCGCGATCTTCCAGAACGTCTGCTCCTCGCCCCAGAAGCAGCCAAGGGCGAATTCCGCAATCCGGAAGCCGGCGGGATACGGTCCCGCGATCGGCGTGCCGAGGACGACGTGTCGGCCCGGCACGAGGATCGGCTCCCCGCGACCGGGGAGGGCTTCCTCGGGGCGGGGCAGCGCGGTTGGCTTTCCGAACGAGAACATGGTGGGACGCCTCCGATCTCCGGGGATTGTGCCCGAATGACCGAGAGACGCCCCGCTCAGGCCGGCGGGGCCGGCCGCCGGATCGCGGCGACGACCAGCAGCAGGCCGACCACCACCAGCAATCCCGGCCAGAGCCACCGTCCATCGAGTCCCGGGAAGGCTGTCTGGAGCAGGAACCAGGCGCCGACCAGGATCAGGATGACCCCGAACACGATGCCGGCGCTGTTGCCGCGCTCGGCTTGCCGCGCGGCTCGCGCCGCCCGTCGAGCCGCGCGTGCGTCGGCGTACGACCAGCCGGGCGTTGGCGCGCCTGGCGCGGACGGCGCGGTCGGAGCGGTGCCACCCGAGTCGACCGCCGACATCCCGGCCTCCCCCCCGGTCCCGGGGACTGTACCGGGGACGGCGCCGGGCGGCATGCCGGGCATCATGCCGGCGGGCTCGTAGGGCTCCTCCGGGATGACGAGCGCGCAGATGATGTAGAGCAGCAGGCCTGCGCCGCCGAACAGGACGAGGATCGCCCACACGAGGCGCACCACCGACGGATCGACGTCGAGCCAGTCGGCCATGCCACCGGCGACCCCGAACAGGACCCGGTCCGAGCGGGACCGATAGAGACGCTCACGCACCGCAGCCACCTCCAAGATTCAGCGAGAACGAGCCGGCATTCGCGTTGACGTCGAGCTCGAAGTGAGCCTGGCCGGCACTGAAGCCCGGCGTCGCCCAGGTGTGGTCGTCGAGCTTGACCAGGCCGAGGCTGTCGAGGTCGTGGGACGCGAGCGTGCCGTGCCACGTCGCCCGAACGACCGAGTTCGTCGGGATACAGACGTCGAGGCTGCCGGCGTTCAGCGACAGGTTGAACGTGCCGCTCGTGGCGGCGGTGCGCAACGTCGCGCTGCCGGCATTCACGGTCATGTTCACGGCATTCGACGGCGCCGTCGAGCCAAGTCCCGCGGTCAGGCTCCCGGCGTTGACCGTCACGTTGAGCGAGGCGATCTTCGCGCCGGCGAGATCCATCCTGCCCTCGCCGGCGTTGACCGTGAGCCCGAGATCGAGCGTCGGCGACGACGGGACGGCGAGGTTCCAGACAACGTGACCCCGGCTGAACCACCGGCCGGCGTTGGCCGGCGGCCGGATCGAGACGTTGTCGACCGCGGAGGTCACCTCGGGCGCCTGGCCGTCGCCATCGCTGCCGGTCAGCTGCCAGGCGGAGCCCGCGACAGTCGTGATGCCGAGCTCACCGCAGTCGAACTCGACGTTCACCCGCGCCGAGTCACCCAGGCTGCCGCTGCGCGACCCGAAGTCCTGCGCCGTGCCGCCGCCGCAGCCGGTGATCCCGGGGAAGCCGTGGAAGCCGGTCGCGACGAGGCCGCCGACCATCGTGCCGACCACGAGGGCCATCGTGACGGTCCCGACCCACGCGGCGGGCGTGCGCGACAGCACGATCGAGACGCCGATCGCCACGATGATGAGCGGCCAGAGCTCGACCCAGCGGCCGACGAGGTCCGCGTCGAGCCAGCCGGCATCGACGGCAAGTGGGACGGCCCCGATGAGGATGAAGATCAGGCCCCAGCCGACGAGGCGTCGATCGAGATGCATGGTCCCTCCAATCCGCCCCACGGTATCGGCTCGCGAAGGCGACGGCGTGAGCCGGCGGGCCTGCCCGATCGCGGCCGTTCGGCCCCCTCGGGTGCTCAAGTCGAATGGTAGGCTCGCCGCCGGGAGGCGAGATGCAGCGCAACGTCGGGCATCGGGCCGTCGGATCGGTCGGACTGCCGCGCGCTGACCTGCCGCCGTGGCAGCAGACGCTCCGCTACCACCTCACCCGGATCTTCGTGAAAGTCGTGGCCGGCTGTCTCGTGCGGCTTCGTCTCGAGGGTGAGGAGAACGTCGTCGCGGGACCCGCGCTGTACTGCTTCAACCACCTGGGCTGGGCCGACCCGCCGGTCATCCTGGCCACGTTCCCGCGACGCGTGCGCTTGTTCTTCTACGGTCCCAAGGAGGAGACCCTCAGCCGCGGCGCCAAGAATCGGATCATGTGGTGGACGGGCGTCGCGGTGCCGTTCAAGCCGGGCAAGGACGACCTGCTCACCTCGGTCAAGCGCGCCCAGGCGGTGTTCGACGCGGGCGCCAGCCTCGCGATCTCCGGGGAGGGGGCCATCCACATCCACGAGGGCGACCTGCTGCCGCTCCAGGAAGGAGCGGCGTACCTGGCGATGCGGGCCGGCGTGCCGATCGTGCCGGTCGCGCTGTTCGGGACCTCGTGGGTCGGCTTCCGGCGGCTCATCCGGGTCCGCGTGGGCACGCCGATCCCGACCGGCGTTCGACCCACCCATGAGGCGATCCGCGAGTACACGTGGCGGACGTGGCACGCGCTGCGGGCGATGGTCGCCGACGATCGCGACCTGCCGGTCCCTGGACCGTTCGGACGGTGGCTGACCGACGTCTTCAACGACTGGGGTCCCGGCGGCCGGCCGAGCAAGGAGGACGTCGTCGGGCCGCGGCCACAGGACGCGCCGTTCGCGGATGCGCCGTGGGCCGCCCCTGCGGCCGCCAGACCAGGGGCCGCGGCCGAGACCGGTGCGCCGGGAGCCGCCACTGCAGGCTCCGGCTGAACCGTTCGGCTCTGGCATACTCGCGACGTGGGAGCCACGGGCCTGTCAGCCGACCCGAAGGAGTACCGCGCTCGGCTCGGCGAGCAGTCCGACGACCAGCTCGACGCGTGGGTGAAGGAGCTCCTTCGCGACGTCGTCATCCGTCGGGGGATCGTCAAGGTGGTTCGGGACTTCCGCGCCGCCGCCAAGCTGTCTGAGAACGAATTCGAACGCGTGTTCGCATCCGGAGGCGGCGCCCCGGCGACGATCGGTCACGATCGCGACGGGAACCTGGTCGTGCCCACGATCAGCCTCCACGTCCTCGTGCCAGGCCTTCGGGCCCGTGTCGCCGACGCCCGGGCCGGCTTGATCGAGTACCTCGTCGCCAACTTCGGGGAGCTCGTGTACGTCTGAGCCCCCGGGCGGCCGCCTGGGTGGGGAGCCCCTTCTCGGTGCCGGCCACCTCGCCGGGATCGTCCGGCTCACGCACCCGTTCCCGTCCCTCCTGAATGCCGTCGCCACCCTCGCCCTGGCAGCGTTCGCGGGAGGCCCGCCTGAGGTCGCGCTCCGCCTCGGCGCGGCGATGCTGGCGCTGCAGGCCTCGATCGGCGCCCTCAACGACCTCGTCGATGCAGGGCTCGACAGCGGCCGCAAGCCGGGCAAGCCGCTCCCACGTGGCGCGGTCCGGCCGATCGAGGCCGCGACACTCGCCGCGATCGGGCTGGTCATCGGCCTGGGCCTCTCGGCGGTCTCAGGGCCGGCGACCGCCCTCGTCGCCGGCGCCGGGGCGGCCTGCGGCTATGCCTACGATCTGAGGCTCTCGCGGACCGCATGGTCCTGGCTGCCGCTGGCCACCGCACTACCCCTGGTGCCGGTGTACGCCTGGCTGGGCGCGACCGGCGGGGTGCCGGCGAGCATCCTCGCCATCGTCCCAGCGGGGTTCCTGGCCGGGGCAGCCCTCGCGGTCGGTAACGCCATGGTCGACGAGGAGCGTGACCGCCAGGCCGGGATCCAGACCGCCGTCGTGGCGCTCGGACCCCGGCGGGCGTCCGCACTCAACGTCGCTGGGCTCGCCGCGGCCGTGGCGATCGCGCTGATCGCCGGGCCGAGCCTCGGGGGAGGGAAGGCCGGCGCCATCCCGTGGCGTGGCCTCGCCGTCCTGGCGGCCGTCGTCCTCATGGCCATTGGCGTCGGGCTGGGTTCGCGGCCGGCCGCGGGGCGTCGCGAGCGGGGCTGGGAGCTGGAGGCCGTCGGGGTCGCGCTCCTCGGGATCGCGTGGCTGGCCGG
>DATEZX010000308.1:0-4104 GCA_035255225.1 Candidatus Limnocylindrales bacterium | reverse complement strand
TCCACTCGACGCTCATGGTCGTGGCCCTCGTGCTCTACCTCGTCGACGGCCTGCTCCGCCTCGGTGGCGCGACCGACGCTCCAGCCTCGGGCGCGGCGGTCGGCCTATCGGTGGTGGCGTTCCTCGTCCTCGCTGCCGGGGCGTTCGTCGGCGGCGACGTGGTGTACGGGCTCGGCAACATGGTCGACCGCCACGCGTTCCGCGGCGCAGGGACGAAATGGCTGACCCTCGAGCCGTCGGAGTCGGACGCCGACGGCTCGATTCCGGAAGGCCGGCCGATCATGGCGAAGCTGGGGACCAACAGCCTCGTCCTGATCCGCGACGGCGCGACGATCCTGGCGCTGCACGACACCTGTGCGCACGCCGGCTGCTCGCTGGCCGGAGGGACGCTGGTGCAGGCGCCGAGCGGGACGCCGGCGATCGAGTGCCCGTGCCACGGCTCGCGCTATCGCTTCAGCGACGGCTTCGTCTTTCAGGGGCCGTCGATCTACGACCAGCCGTCCTACGAGGTCCGGCCCCGCGACGGCGGCGGCTGGGAGGCGCGTCGCCGGGGGGCCTGAGCGCGAGGCGGGAGGACCCTGCGGCCCTCCGCCCTCCGCCCTCCGCCCTCCGGCCGCCGCCCGCCCGTCGTCTCGCCACGGTAGCGTGTCGGCATGACGGCGCAGGGACCGGTCCTGGCCATCCCCGAGCCGTGCCTCATCGTCCTCGTCGGGGCCGCGGGGGCCGGCAAGACGACCCTTGCGGCGCGGTTGTTCGGGCCGGGCGAGGTCCTCTCGTCCGATGCCTATCGCGGCGTCATCGCGGGCGACGAGGCGGACCAGACCGTGACGCGGAGCGCCTTCCGCCTCCTCCACCGCGACCTGGAGCGACGTCTCGCCGAGCGGCGGACGACGGTCGTCGACGCGACGAGCGTGACGCCGTTCGCCCGCCGCGCGCTGACCCGGATCGCGGCCCGCCAGGGCGTGCCGGCCGTGGCCATCGTGCTCGACCTGCCGCCCGAGCTCGTGCTGGCTCGGAACGCGACTCGACCGGGCCGGATCGTGCCCGAGGCGGCGGTCCGCCGGCAGCTGGCCGACCTCGATCGGTCGCTGCGGCGGGCCGCGCTCGAGACGGAGGGCTTCCTCGCGACCTGCCTGCTGCGAGAGACGGGCGAGGTGGAGTCCCTGCAGCTGCTCCCGGTCGATCGACCGGTCGCGCGCGCCGGCGCCTAGACCGGGGTGCCGCTCCAGTACGCGGCAGCCGAGACAGCGCTGCAGTTGAAGATGATCCCGCTGTCGACGGAGATGGCGCTGTGGTTGCCGAGTGCGGCCTGCAACTGGGTCAGCGTCGTCACGTGGGTGTTCGCGGCCGCGTTGCTCGTGAACAGGATCACCCAGACATGCCACGCGACGTTGTAGTCGCCGCCGGTGTTGGCCAGCCCGACCAGGTGGTCATGGCCGGGCACGCCGGCCGGATCCGTCCCGTAGACACTCGGCATGATCGCGGTCGCCGCGCCGGCGATCTCGCCGTCGTGGTCCGGGCAGTTGCCAGGGACGCCCATGCAGTTGAGCGTCCAGCCGGGGTAGCTCGACGGGTAGACGACGATGTAGAGCGGCGCGATCGCGTGGCTGTTGGCCTTCGACGGGAAGGGTGCCCCGGCCGGCGTGAGCAGATAGGTGAGCTGCCCGGTGTTGTAGTCGTAGGCCGGCTCGATGGCTGCGCCGTGACCCTTGGCGGCGTTGCCGACGATCCGCTCCCCGCTCGGGGTGCTCGCCTGGACGGGCGCGGCGGCGGCCAGGATCGCCGTCGCGGCCGCCGCGACGACAAGGGACTTCCGAAGAGCCAGCATGGGGACGCACCTCCGACGGTCGACCGGTCGAGATTCCGATCTCGCGTGTATAGCCGCGCAGGGGCGGCGCTGCGGCTCGGCAAAGGATGAGAGTGGAATGAGATTCGTTAACGTGATCGACATGGCCGCGTCTGACACCGCCGCGCGTGGCAGGGCCGCTCAGCCGCCAACGTCGCCGCCGGCGTAACCATGCCGAGTCGTCGGACCATCGGGCGATTGCTGGCGGTCCTGGTCGGGATCGCCTGGTTCGTGCTGCTCCTGTTCGGCGGGCTGGGGCTGGTGTTCGGCCCGCTGGCCTGGATCGCCGCCGGGCTGGGAGGCTCGCGACCCCGTGCGGCGGTCGTGCTGCTGGGGCTGCCGGTGCTCTTGCTCGTCGTGAGCTTCGTGCCCGTGGTCTTCGACCGGACCTCCGGCCTGAGCCTGGTCGATGCCGCCGTCATCCTGGCCGTGCTGACCCTGCCGGCCGTGCTGGCCGCGGCGCTCATCGCCGCCCCCGGGCGCTCGACGACGGCGGCCGATTGACCAGCCTCGCCGGCGCGCTCACCCTCAGGCGATGACCTCCCTGCCGCCACCGCGCCGGTCCGCCGCCTGGCACCGCCTGTTCCCGGTCGAGTACCGGCTGATCCGCCTCGTCGATCCGCTCGTCAGCCGGTGGTGGCGGCTCGCCGGTCTCGGCAACGTCGTGGAGCTTCGGGTCCGGGGGCGTCGGACCGGCCTCCCCCGACGGGTGCTGCTCGGACTCCTGCGCGACGGCGATCGCTGGTTCCTGGGCCATCCGAACGGCGACGTGGCGTGGACCCGCAACCTCGAGGCCGCGGCGACGGCCGAGCTCGCCTTCCATCGCAGCGGAGCGCTGGCCGTCCGGGCGACCCGATTGCCGGACGGGGACCTCCGCGATCGCGCCATCCTGGCGACGCGCCAGCACGTCTTCCCCGGCAACCTCGTCTACCGCCTCGCCTGGCCCCACATCCGCGCCGCAGGCACGTATTTCCTGATCGAGACCGCGGCCACCGGGGACCACTGACGGCCGCCCCCGGCGAGGTCCTGGCATCGTGGCAGGTCGCGCGGGTCCTCCTCGCGAGGGAGGCGAGGAGTCCCTGAGCGAGGCGCGTGACGGGCCGCTCGACTCGGGCCATATGACCCTAGCCCGGGCCGGTCGCCACGCCGACCGTTGGCGGATCAGCCGGCGAGTGCCCGACGCATGTACCTCTGGGCCCGACCCAGGAAAGTGACGAGATCACCATGACGACCCCCGTGCTCGACGCCCCGGCGACGACCGCCGAGCTGCGCATCGGCGAGAAGGTCCTGAGCCTGCCGATCGAGCGGGCGACCGAGGGCCAGGATGCGGTCAACGTCGCCGCGCTCCTGAAGGACGCCCACCTGACGACGCTCGACTACGGCTTCGGCAACACCGCCGCGACCAAGAGCGCGATCACGTTCCTCGACGGCGACGCCGGGGTCCTCCGCTACCGCGGCTACCCGATCGAGCAGCTGGCCGAGAAGTCGTCCTTCCTCGAGACCGCCTACCTGCTGATCTATGGCGAGCTCCCGACGGCGGCGCAGCTGGCCGAGTGGCAGGACCAGATCCAGAAGCACACCCTGCTCCACGAGGAGTTCCGACGCTTCTTCGACGCGTTTCCCATGGACGCCCACCCGATGGGCACGCTCGCCTCGGCCGTCGCGGCCCTGTCGACCTTCTACCGGACCTCGCTCGACCCTCGGAACGCCGAGGACGTCGAGATCAGCACGATCCGACTGATCGCCAAGATGCCGACGATCGCCGCGTTCGCCCACAAGAAGTCGATCGGCCAGGCGTTCATCTACCCCGACAATGGCCTCGACTACGAGTCGAACTTCCTGCGGATGATGTTCGGCACGGTCGCCGAGCCGTACGTCATCTCGCCCGAGGCCAAGGACGCCCTGCGGGTCCTCCTGATCCTCCACGCCGACCACGAGCAGAACTGCTCGACGTCAACCGTCCGGCTCGTCGGCTCGAGCCTCGCGAACCTGTACGCCTCGATCTCGGCCGGGATCGCGGCGCTGTGGGGTCCGCTCCACGGCGGCGCCAACCAGGAAGTCCTCGAGATGCTCAACGCGATCGTCGCCGATGGCGGCGACGTCGGGCGGTACGTCGACCGGGCGAAGGACCCGAACGACCCGTTCCGGCTCATGGGCTTCGGCCACCGGGTCTACAAGAACTACGACCCGCGGGCCCGGATCATCAAGGCCGCCGCGGACAGCCTCCTCGCCAAGCTCGGCGCCGACGACCACCTCTT
>DATEZX010000307.1:0-5089 GCA_035255225.1 Candidatus Limnocylindrales bacterium | reverse complement strand
GCGCCCCGCGGCACGCGCGACATCCTGCCCGCCGATGCCGTGATCTGGCGGCGCGTCGAGGGTGCCGCGCGGGAGCTCGCCGAACGCTACGGCTACCGCCACATGGAGATCCCGATCTTCGAGCAGAGCGCCGTCTTCGAGCGCGGCGTCGGCGAAGTCACAGACATCGTCGAGAAGGAGCTGTTTCGCGTCGCGCCGTCGCGCGGCGAGGAGCGTGAGCGATGGGCGCTCCGACCGGAGGCCACGGCCGGGGTCGTCCGAGCCTACGTGGAGCACGGCCTGCATACCCTGCCGCAGCCAGTCCGGGTCAGCGTCTACGGGCCGATGTTCCGCTACGACCGGCCGCAGGCCGGGCGGTATCGCCAGTTCTGGCAATGGGACGTCGAGGCGATCGGCGATGCCGGCCCGGCGATCGACGCCGAGATCCTCGAGCTCGGCATCCGGTTCTATCGGGCGTGCGGCATCGACGACGCCGAGGCGAGGCTCAACTCGATCGGCGACGGCGCCTGCCGGCCGGGCTACGTCGCGACTCTTCGGGAGTTCTACGAGCGCCACCGGGCGCGCCTGCCCGAGGCCGAGGTCAGCCGGCTCGAACGGAACCCGTTGCGGCTGCTCGACTCGAAGGAGCCGAGCCTCGTCGAGCTCAACCGCGAGGCACCGCGAATGTGGGACCACCTGTGCGAGGCCTGCGCGGCCCACTTCGCGGCGGTCCGGATCCACCTCGACGCGCTCGGAGTCCCGTACCGGCTCGCGCCCGAGATCGTCCGCGGCCTCGACTACTACTCCCGGACGACCTTCGAATACGTTCGCCCCGGCGCGCACGGCCAGCAGGACGCGCTCGGCGGCGGCGGCCGCTATGACGGGCTCGTGGAGCTGCTCGGCGGCCGGCCGACGCCGGCCATCGGCTTCGCGCTGGGCATCGACCGGGTGGTCATGGGGGTTCAGGCCCGCGAGGCC
The DNA here is from genome assembly GCA_035255225.1 of Candidatus Limnocylindrales bacterium. Lineage (GTDB taxonomy): Bacteria > Chloroflexota > Limnocylindria > Limnocylindrales > CSP1-4 > UBA5189. The sequence goes on along the minus strand of DATEZX010000307.1, from coordinate 4,132 downwards.
CGCGATCGGGCCGGGTCCGGGTCGGGCGGTGCGGCCGCGCCAGGTGCGGTAGACGGCGGCGGCCCGCTCGCGGTCGTCGTCGGGTCCGATCCAGCGGCGACAGTCGATCGGCTGCGAGTGGCGACCGAGCTCCGCGCCGCCGGGCTCGCGGTCCGAGCCGACCTGTCGGGCCGCAAGCTCGGGAAGCAGCTCGAGTCCGCCGCGCGGGAGGGCGCCCATTTCGCGGTGATCCTCGGCGACGAGGCCGCGGCCACGGCGGGCCAGTCAGGCGCCCCGGTCCATGTCAAGGACCTGCCCGCGGGAACGCAGCGCGCGGTCGCCCGGGACGACCTCGCACGGGAGCTGGCCCGGGCGGGCAGGACCCACCGCCACGGTGCCGGTTCCGGCTGAGCCCAGAGCGGACCGGATCGGCTGGGCGGGCCCTTCGAATGGCCGAGTGGATCTACTTCATCCATCCACCGCGCGAGGACTTCGCGGCGACGATGACCGCCGCGGAGCAGGAGGCCTGGGCCCGCCACTGGGACCGGATCAGGCGGCTCTACGCCGATGGCTCGGTCGTCCTCGTCGGGCCGACGCTCGGCCGCCACAACACGGGGATCTGCGTCTTCGAGGCACCCGACGAGGCAGCCGCCAGACGGTTCATGGAGGAGGATCCGACGATCGCCGAGGGCTTCGCGCGCGGCGAGCTGCGGCCCTTCCGGGTCTCGTTGCTTCGAGGCCGGGACGAAGGGCCAGATCCAGCAGGCTCGCCAGCCCGCGCGGATCGTCCAACAGCCGACCGAGGATGACCGCAGTGACGGCCGCGGCTTTGGGCACCCGGTCCACGAGCGCGGCGTGTTCCCCGGTGTCGCGGAACCCGAGCCCCCGGGGCACGCGAAACAGATAGCCGTCGACCAACGGGTCCGGCGCTGCCCGGGCGAGGTCGAGCGCCGGCACGAGCACCGCCCGATCCGCACATCCGGTGATGGCGCCGCGCGTCACGGGATCGTCGAATCCCACGAACACGTAGGCGGCGTAGCGCGCCGACGCCTCGGACGTGAACAGCACGCAGTCGCCGATCACGGGATCGCACTCATCGACCGGCCGATCCGTGACGCGCTCGAGGCGTTCGGCGAGGGCTCGGCGCTCACGTGCATCGCCGAGGACGAGGATTCGACCGGTATGGATCGGCTGGCCGGACATCGGGGGGTCCGCTATGCCCTCCGGGTCGCTGACCGGCTCGGCGAACTCGATCAGGCCGATGAGGTTGCCGTGCGGATCCTTGAACCACGCGGCCCGACCGGCGGGCATCGCCGCGATGCCGTCGACCGTCCTGGGCATCTCGTACGCCTCGAACACCACCCCGCGGGACCGCAGGTCGCGGACCTCGGCCTCGAGATCGGGCACGTCGAAGGCCATCTGGGTGTGGGTGCCGGCGGAGCTCGCCCCGGAGCGCGAGATGACGAACCGCGTGCCGCCGGCGGCGCCATACATGACCGCGCCCGGGCGGACGGCGAGCGGCTCGAAGCCCAGGACCTCCTCGTAGAAGGACCGGAGGGCGTCGACGTCGTGGGTCGGCAGGGTCGGGTGAACGCGGCGGTCACGGAGCACCGTTGACACCTCGAGTGGTCGCTGGCCAGACGCCCGAGGCGACCGGGTCCGCGTCCGGGCAGGCCGTCCCATACGATACCGGGGCCATGCCCGACCAGATCCTCGCCGAACCGGCGGCGCCGGCACTCGATCTGTCCAGCGCCTACCGCAGCCACAGCTGCGGCCAGCTCCGCGCTGCAGACGCCGGGACGAGCGCCCGGCTCGCGGGCTGGGTCCACCGCCGCCGAGATCAGGGCGGTCTGATCTTCCTCGATCTCCGTGACCGCCACGGGATCACCCAGGTCGTCATCGACCAGGCGCTGGCGCCGGCGGCCCACGCGACGGCGGCGAAGGCCCGGCCCGAATTCGTCGTGAACGTCGAGGGCGAGGTTGCCCGACGCCCGGCCGGCACGGAGAACCCGAGGCTCGCAACCGGTGCCATCGAGCTGCGGGCCCGCGTGGTGACCATCCTCAACGATGCGAAGACGCCGCCGTTCTACATCAACGAGCCCGACGCCCCGATCGACGAGACGCTGCGGCTGAAGTACCGCTACCTCGACCTCCGGCGCGAGCCGATCCAGCAGCGGCTCGTGGCCCGGTCACGCCTCCTCCGCGCGATCTCGGAGGTCCACCACGCTCACGGCTTCGTCGAGGTCGAGACGCCGATCCTCATCAAGTCGACGCCCGAGGGCGCCCGTGACTTCATCGTTCCGTCGCGCCTCCAGCCCGGCTCGATCTACGCCCTGCCGCAGAGCCCCCAGCAGCTCAAGCAGCTGCTGATGGTCGCGGGCTTCGACCGCTACTTCCAGATCGCGCACTGCATGCGCGACGAGGACATGCGGGCCGACCGTGGCCCCGAGTTCACGCAGCTCGACCTCGAGATGAGCTTCGTCGGCGAGGATGACGTCATGGCCTTCGTCGAAATGATGGCCATCGAGGTCAGCCGCCAGGTCGTGCCGGAACGGCCCATCCGCCAGGTCCCGTTCCCGCGCTTCACCTACCGCGAGGCGATCGACCGCTACGGCTCGGACAAGCCCGACGTGCGGTTCGGCCTCGAGCTGAGCGACGTCTCGGCCGTGGCCGCGGGCGCCGGCTTCAAGATCTTCGACGACGTCGTTGCCGCCGATGGACGCGTCGTGGCATTCGCCGCGCCTGGCCTCGCCGGCGCGTCGCGCTCGCGGATCGACGAGCTGACCGACGTCGCGCGCCGGAGTGGCGCCAAGGGCCTGGTCCATCTCTCGATCGATCCGTCCGGGGCCGTGTCCTCGCCGATCTCGCGCCACCTGGGCGAGGGGCGGGCGGAGGCGATCTGCGCCGCAGCGGGCGCGTCGCCCGGGGACCTCGTGCTCGTCATCGCCGATCGCGACATCGTGGCGCAGGAGGCGCTCGGCAAGCTCCGCCTCGAGGTCGCCGACCAGCTCGGGCTGGTGAGCGATCCCGAGGAGCTGTCGTACGTCTGGGTCCATCGCTTCCCGATGTACCAGTGGGATGCCGAGAACGGCCGCTGGGACGCCACCCACAACCCGTTCAGCGGCGTCGTCCCGGAGGACGAGGGGCTGCTGACGACGATCTCCGGCGACCCGGCGAAGCCGAGCCCCTCCGATCCGGCCGGTCGCGCCCGGGCGATGCAGTACGACATCGCCCTCAACGGCTGGGAGCTCGGCGGCGGCTCGGTCCGGATCAACCGGCGCGATCTCCTCGCCAAGTCATTCGCCCTCCAGGGCCACACCCTCGAGGGCATGAGCGACAAGTTCGGGGCGCTGCTCGAGGCGTTCACCTACGGCGCCCCGCCGCACGGCGGGATCGCCCTCGGGATCGATCGCTGGGCGGCCCGGCTCCTCCGCCAGGACAACATCCGCGAGGTCATGGCGTTCCCGAAGACCGGCGCCGGCAGCGATCTCATGCTCGGCGCCCCGTCGCCCGCCGACGCGGCGCAGCTGGCAGAGCTGGGCCTCAGGTTCGTCGGCCAGCCAGCCCGGGCCGATGGGCCATCCGGCGGCTGACCAGGGGGCCGTGAGCTCCGCAAAGCGGGCGGATGCAGGCCTCGGGCCGCTCGAGCCGATCGCGAGCCGGCCACGGCTGGCCGCGCTCGTCGGCGCGATGTTCATCGCCTTCTCCGGCATCTTCTACCGCTTCGCCGAGGTCAGCCCGGCGACCGCGACCGTCTTCCGCTGCCTGTACGGGCTGCCGATCCTCGTCGCCGTCGCGTACCTCGAGCGCCGGCGCTTCGGGCCGATGCCGAGCCTCGTCGTTCGCCTGTCGATCATCGCCGGGGTGTTCTTCGCGGCCGACCTGCTGTCGTGGCACCACGCCGTCGACGCGGTCGGGGCCGGCCTCGCCACCGTGCTCGGCAACATGCAGGTGCTCGTCGTGGGCCTCGTGGCGTGGCTCGTGTTCGGCGAGCGTCCGCCGCGCCCGGCGATCCTGGCCCTCCCGATCGTCCTCGTCGGCGCGATCCTCATCTCCGGCGTCGTCGGGACCGGCGCGTATGGCGTGAACCCACCGCTGGGGGTTGTCCTCGGGACCGTGACGGCCTTCGCCTACGCCGGCTACCTGCTGGTCA
>DATEZX010000306.1:0-6481 GCA_035255225.1 Candidatus Limnocylindrales bacterium | reverse complement strand
CGATGAGCGTGTCATCCTCGAACGAGTCCTGGATGCGGGTCCGGATGGCCTGCACGAGCTCGAAGAAGTCCTCGGGCTCGATGAGGTCGTCGTGGACGAGGAGGAGATCGGAGAAGATCTCGTCGTCGCCCTCGTGCAGCTCGTAGAAGTACAACGGGAGCTCCTGGGAGGGATTGGCCCTGCAGGATACCGCGGCTTCCCGATCACCCCTCGGCCGCCGCTCCGTCCTCGTGGCTGGCGCCGCGTCCCGCGACCTCGTCCCGGACGATCCCCGAGGTTGGCGCCTCGGCGGGCCGGTCGCGTACGGCGCGCTCACGCTCGCGCGGCTCGGGCTGCGGGTCCGGGCAGTCGTCGGCGTCGACGCGGCGGCCGCCACCGCGCCCGAGCTCGACCTGCTGCGGGCGGCCGGCGCCGAGGTCGCGCTCGTCCCGTTGGCCCGCGGTCCGATCTTCGTCAACGACGAGCGACCCGCGGGCCGGGTGCAGACAGCCATCGAGGTGGCCGATCGGCTGCCGGTCGGTGCGGTGCCGTCGGCCTGGCTCGCGTCCGATGCCGCCCTGCTGTCCCCGGTCGCCCACGAGCTCGGCAACGACTGGGCGCTCGCCCTCGATCCGGACGCGTTCGTCGCGCTCGGCTGGCAGGGCCTCCTCCGAACCATCCGTCGCGGCCAGCGTGTTCGACGACGCACGCCCGCCGCCTCGGCGCTCCTCGCCCGCGCGAGCCTCGTCGGGCTGAGCCGCGCCGACGTCGAACCGTCGCTGCCGATCGCCGACCTGGAGCGCCACCTCGCCGCGGGCGCGACGCTGCTGCTGACCGATGCCGAGCACGGCGGCTTCGTGGCCGTGCCCGGCCACCCGAGCGGGCGCCGGCGCTGGCGGGCCTACCGGGCGATTCCCCCGGACTCCGTGGTGGACGCGACCGGCGCGGGCGACGTCTTCCTGGCGACGCTGCTCGCGGCGAGCGTCGACCGGCGGCGCCTCGGCGGCCCTCGCGGTGGCGGGCTCGACCTCCGGCTCGCCGCCGCGGCGGGCTCGCTGACCGTCGAGGCGCCCGGCCTGTTCGGCGTGCCGGACCTCGCGTCGGTGCTCCGACGCGCGACCCGCCGCCGTTCCGGCTGACGGCGCGCGAGCCGGCTCCGGAGACGCACGCTGCGACGAGCGATCGCCAGCTCCAGGCGTGGCAGTGGCCGTCCGAGCCCGCGTTGTCGCTCCGCGGTCCGCATGGCCAGCAGAGCCGCGGCCAGCGCACCCTCGACGTCGTCGAGGCGGTGTTCGCGCGCCTTGGCGACCTCGATCCAGGCGAGCACGGCAAGCGTGCCGCCGCCGACCGTGAGCGCCAGCCACGCCTGCTCGGCATCGCGATGGCGCCCAAGGCGCCGGAGCAGCCGCGCCCGCTCCGCGGCGACGCGCGCCGCCGACCATGCCGCGTCACGCCGGACCGGATCAGCGGCCGGCCACGAGTCGGGGCGGGCGTAGCGATCCGGCCGGCCGCCGAAGTCGGGCCGCCGGCGGGTCGACCACCACGGCTCCTCGTGGCGGGCGACGGAGCGTCGAAGCGCGTCGCCGGCGCCCCCGGGGGATGCCTCCCGGATTGCGGCGCCGATCGCCCCCTCGGCGCGCGCGTCCCGGCCAGCCGGGCGGTCCTGGCCGGCGAGGCGGTCCAGGCTCGCATCGAGGCAGGCCAGCGCCTCGGCGTGCCGGCCCTCGCGCGCGAACGCCCGCGACAGGCCGGCGAGGTCGCCCGGCGGGACGCCGGACCATCGGGACCGATCCGCGTAGTCGCGATCGAGGTGGCCCAGCAGGCGGGCGAGGGAGCGGACGTCCTCGTCGTTGTGGCGGACGACATCGACGAGCGGGCCGGGCTCGCCGTCGCGCAGGAACGTGAAATACCGCTCCGGGATCTCCCAGCCCGCGACGTCGGCATGGCGACGGACGCCGAGCAGCGCCGCTTCGACGGTCGCCAGCCGCGCGTCGACCATCCGGTGTCGGAAGAGCCGGCGGACGACGGGCAGCAGGTCCAGGTGGCCGGCATGGTTGGGTGGCCGATCTCGGGCGAGGCGATATCGGGCCACGATGAGCGGCCAGTCGAAGCCCCGGCCGTTATACGTGACGAGCCAGCCGCCGGGGGGCACGTGGCGGGCGAGCTCGCCGAGGAGAGCGGGCTCGTCGGCGTGGTCCGGCAACAGGAGCTGGACCTGCCGGAACCGGCCGCCCTCCCACCAGCCGAGCCCGACCAGGAAGGCCAGGGTTCCTGCGGCCGTCGCGAGGCCCGTCGTCTCGGTGTCCAGGCAGAGCAGCGGCACCGAGGCGGGCGGCTGGCCGGGCAGGGTCGCCAGCCGTCCGCGGTCGAGGGGCAAGATCGTCGAGGGCGCCTCGAGCCTGACGAAGGCGCCGCGCTCCGTCCGGATGAGCTCCCCGTCGAGCGTCGCCGCGAGGCGCTCGGCGCCGATCCGGGATCGGTGCGACGCATCGCGAACGTCAGGGACGTAGGCCGCCAGGGGCTCGCGGGCGAGTCCCAGCCGGAAGTTGGCGAACCTCCGATCCAGGCCCGCCGCGGTCATGCCGCGCCGGCCGTCGCCGCCTTCTCCGCGACGAGGGAGTCCAGCAGTCGCAACGCCAACGCCTTCGCGTCGACGGCGGGATCGAGTCGTGGGCCGGTGCAGGCCGGGCAGCCGGTGTCGCAGCCGCAGGCCACGATGAGCTCGCGGGCGCCGCTCACGAGCTCCTCGTGACGGGCGAACAGCCGCTCCGAGAGGCCGACCCCGCCGGGCATCGCCTCGTAGAGGTAGATCGTGGGCGCCTCGCTGTGGGGTGAGCGGACCTGGCTGACCAGTCCGAGATCCCGCGGGTCGACCATGAGCAGGACCGCCGCCACCGCCTGGATGGCCCGGCCCGCCCCGAGGAGTGCGACATCGAGGTCGTCCTTCCGCCAGCCGCTCGCGGCGGCGTGCTCCGCGGTCAGCCAGTACGCCGTCGTCTGGAGCTCGAGCTCGGGGAGCTCGACGGGGCCCCAGCCGACGTTCTCGTCGGTTCCGAACTTGAGCTTCTTGAAGAGCGTGACGAGGCTCGCGACCATGACCTCGCCGTGGACCCGCCGACCACCCGTCGCCGGCGCGGAGTCGAAGACGTCCAGCGGCTTCAGGGTCACCGCCCGGTTGGCGTAGGTGTAGTAGTCGACGTCGACCTTCCGGACGTAGGCCTTGCGCTCGTGCCAGTCGAGCTTGTCGACGTGGTACTGGGTGCTCTCGTGGAGGTAGATCGCCTGCTCGTGGACGAGGACCTGGGCCGCGAACAGGTCGACCTCCCCGATGACCCGCGGCCGGTCCGGCGTCGTGTCGATGATCACGACGTTCTCCGGGGCTGCGGCGCGGAGGCTGACCTCGGAGGCCGGGAAGTTCTCGGAGGCCCAGTACCACCGCCCGTCCTCGCCCTCACGGACGTGGCCGGACTCGGCAAGGAAGGCCAGCAGGTCGTCGGCCGGCGCGGGCCCGAAGACCTCGCCTGGATCGAACGGCCGCTCGAACGTCGCGCACCGGAGGTGGGCGAGCAGGACGTGGAGGTTGTCGGGATCGCAGCGGGCCTCCTCGGGCGAGCCCTCGAGGATGAACTCGGGGTGATGGATGACGTACTGGTCGACCGGTGAGGCCGAGGCGACGAGCACGCCGACGCTCGTCTCGAGCCGCCGGCCGGCCCGGCCGAGCTGCTGCCAGGTCCCGGCCACCGAGCCCGGGTAGCCGGCCAGGATGGCCACGTCCAGGGCGCCGATGTCGACACCCAGCTCGAGGGCGTTGGTCGAGACGACTCCGAGGACCTCGCCGTCGCGGAGCCCCCGCTCGATCGCCCGCCGCTCTGTCGGGAGATAGCCGCCGCGGTAACCCCGAAGCCGCGTCCGCGGGCCGTAGCTCTCGCGGAGGGCCTCTCGGAGGCCGGTGAGGATGATCTCGACGGCGACCCGAGCCCGGCCGAAGACGATTGTCTGGCGGCCGGCCCGCAGGAACGGCAGGGCCCACCGCTGGGCATGCGTCAGGGCCGACAGGCGAGCTCCCGTCGCCGTGTCGAGGAGGGGCGGGTCGACCAGCAGGACGTGACGCTCGCCGCGCGGCGCGCCGTTCCGGTCGATGAGCCGCGGCCGCCGACCCGTCAACTGGGCCGCGAGCTCGGCCGGGTTCCCGATCGTCGCCGACGAGCAGACGATGATCGGGTTCGAGCCGTAGTGGCGGCACAGCCGGAGGAGGCGCCGCAGGACGTTGGCGACGTGGCTCCCGAAGACGCCGCGGTAGGTGTGGAGCTCGTCGAGGACGATGATCCGGACCTGCTCGAAGAGCTGGAACCACTTCGTGTGGTGCGGCAGGATCGCCGAGTGGAGCATGTCTGGGTTGGTCACGACGACCTGCCCCGCGCCCCGGATCGCCGAGCGGATCGGCGCAGGCGTGTCGCCGTCGTAGGTCGCCGCCGCGACGCGAAGATCGCTCGCCTGCGCGAGCGCCGAGAACTCCGCGACCTGGTCCTGGCCGAGGGCCTTCGTGGGGAAGAGGAACAGCGCGCGAGCCGAGGGATCCTCCGCCAGCGCCTGCAGGACGGGCAGCGTGTAGCAGAGCGTCTTGCCAGAGGCCGTCGGCGTGACGACGACGACGTCCTCGCCGGCATGGACGGCCTCGACCGCCTCGGCCTGGTGTGAATACAGCGACGTGATCCCGCGGCCCTCGAGGCCCCTGACGATCCGCGGGTCGAGCCACGCCGGGAACGGTGCTGTCGACGCCTCCCGAGGTGGCAGCACCTCGTGGTGAATGACGCCACGAGCGAGCGAGGGCTCCTCGAGCAGCCGCCCGAGGACGGTCTCGGTGGTGGCGGGGGCGTAGGTCCGCATCTCGGGCTCCGCTAGAACGCCTGTTCGGTTTGGCGCAGTCTAGCGGAGCGTCGAGCCGGCGTGTGCCACCTCCGTTGTCACGATCTGGGCCGGCTGACGCGTATCGACACCGCTGCTGACGCGTATCGAACACCGCTGCCGACGCGTATTGACACCGCTGCCGCGGCGTAGCTACGCTCGGCCCGATGTCCGCGCGCGAGCCCGCCCCCGCGCCGGACGAGGCCCCCGTCCCACGCCTCGACCCGGCCAGCCTGCCCTCGCCGATCTCGCGTCGCCGGGCCGCGCTCGTCGCGGCCGGGCTCGTCGCCGCGTGGCTCCTCATCGCGTTCGGGCGCCAGGTCGGTGACGCGTCGGCGGCGTCGGCCCGGGCGGCCGAGCTGCGGGCCGCCAACGCCGGGCTGCGGGCCGACCTCGCCGCCCTCCAGGCGGACCTTCAACGGGTCCAGTCCGCGCCGTACATCGGCGTTGCGGCTCGGGGCACGGACCTCGGTCTCCGCCACGAGATCCCGTTCACGCTCGCGGCCGACGCGCCGTCGCTGCCGCCGGACGCCCCGGGCTCGGGACCGCTGCGGGTCGGCGGGCAGGCCGCGCCTCCCTCGCCACTGGAGGCCTGGCTGGACCTGCTGTTGGGGCCGGGACGCTGATCCGCGGCCGCCTGGCGGGCGTATCCACCCTGGGGCGGTAGAATCCGTGCCCGTGGCTGGGTAGCTCAGTGGTAGAGCAAGCGGCTCATAATCGCTAGGTCACAGGTTCGAATCCTGTCCCAGCTACCAATTCCTCGGTCGGTACGATTTCGTCACGCCGGCGTCCCTTCGGTATCAGACGGTCCTCAGAGAGACCGACGGTATACTCGGCCCCGGGACCGACGCCTCGATCGCCGGCCCGTTCTGGTCGCGGAGGCGATTCCTTGAATCCCCGGTTCATGCGCAACGGCCTGCTGATGCTCGTCCTGGTGATGGGCGTCGGGGCCCTGCTGTACACCTGGCTGGCCGGCTCGACGCCGACCACCGAGGTCGGCTACACGCAATTCCTCTCGAACGTCCAGTCGAACCAGGTGAAGTCCGTCACCCAGACGGGCGACAGCCTCGACGTCGTAAGCAATGTCAACTCGGCCAAGTACACGGTCATCGTGCCGACGCTGCTGACCGACGTCCCGGCCGACATGGCGAAGGCAGCCGCAGCGGGCGGGATCACCCTCAAGCCCGACGTCTACACCGCCGTCCGGGCGCCCGACAACTCATGGGTCGGCCTGGTCCTGACCGGCCTCCTGCCGCTGGTCGTCATCGGCGGCTTCATCTACTTCATGATGCGCCAGGCCCAGGGCACCAATAACCAGGCCCTGTCGTTCGGGAAGAGCCGCGCCCGGATGTTCCTGGGCAACAAGCAGGTCGTGACGTTCGCCGACGTGGCGGGCGTCGACGAGGCCAAGACCGAGCTCCAGGAAGTCGTCGAGTTCCTCAAGTTCCCCGAGAAGTTCAACTCGCTCGGCGCGCGCATCCCGCGCGGCGTGCTGCTGGTCGGGCCTCCCGGCACCGGCAAGACCCTGATGGCCCGGGCGGTCGCGGGGGAGGCGGGCGTCCCGTTCTTCAGCATCTCCGGCTCCGAGTTCGTCGAG
>DATEZX010000305.1:0-7668 GCA_035255225.1 Candidatus Limnocylindrales bacterium | reverse complement strand
GCCGTTCACTCCGACGGCGACGGCGAGGAGGACCTGCTGGCGGCGTGGCAGCCGGAGGAGGGCGATCGACGGCTGGCGGCCGGACCACACGAGCGCCGCCAGGATGGCGGCCCCGAACGCCGCTCGCAGGGCGCTCAGCGTCGGGGGCGCGAGGCCCTCCCCGTAGGCCAGGGCCGCGACCGGACCGAGGGTGCCCATCGCCGCGGCCGCGGCCACGACCCGCAGGACTCCACCGAGTTGGTGGCCATCGGCCGTCGGCCGGTGGACCATCCGGCCCGAGTCCGAACCGCCCGCATTGCCGATCATCCCTTGCATTCCGGCTCCGGCCGGGAATACTATCCTCGATAATCGATAATCGCACGATTGCCGTGCGATGACGGGCCCAGTCGAACCGATTGTGCGTCCCAGCTCCTGCCGGAGGACGGACGCACGCGATGACCGACGGGACAGGGTTCGAGCAGCGCTGGCCGGCGTCCGCGCGCCCGTGTGTCGCGCGAAGCGAGGTCGCCCACGCGGCTGCATCGGGCGGCGGCTGATGGACTACGTCGTCCAGTCGGTCGTCATCGGCCTCACCGAGAACGCCCCACTCGTCCTCGCCGCGATCGGCTTCGCACTGCTCTACCGGCTGAGCGGGCTGATCAACGTCGCGTACTCGGAGACGATCACCCTGGGCGCCTACTTCGGGATGTGGGTCAACACGACGTTCGGCCTCGACTTCTACACCGTCCTCATCCCGGCCGGCCTCCTTGCGGGGCTCTTCAGCGTCGCCACCTACCTCGGGATCTTCCGGCCGGCCAAGCGTCGCAACGTCGGGACGCTCGAGCTGATCATCGTCTCGTTCGGGCTGTCGATCTTCCTGCGGTACGGCCTGCAGTTGGTCTTCGGCTACCCGGTCCGGTACTTCGACGTCCCGCCGCCCGAGACCATCTACGTGCTCGGCGTCGGGGTCGGGTCGTTCCGGCTGCTGGCCGTTGCGGTCGTCGCCGTGCTGTCGCTGCTGCTGTACTGGTTCATCCAGAAGTCGAGCCTCGGCCTGCAGATCCGGGCGCTCGCCAGCGACGAGGACCTCGCGCAGGTGAGCGGGATCCGACCGCTCGCCGTGACGGTGCTCATCTGGTTCATCGCCGGCGTCGCGGGCGGGCTCGCCGGCGCGTTCTTCGGCGTCGGGGCATCAGTGGATCCGCTGCTCGGCTGGCGGGAGTTCCTGTTCATCCTGCTCGTCGTCCTCGTCGGCCTGTCGTGGGGCCTGCGGGGCGTGATCCTCGTCGGGATCGGCGCGGGCGTGGCGCTGGCCGCCATGACGCTCCAGTTCTCCCAGGGCCTGTACGCGCAGCTCGCCCTCATCGTCGTCTTCGCGCTGATCCTCAAGTGGCGCGGCCTCCGGCTCACCGAGACGGGGAAGGTCTAGCGCCATGCTCGACGCCTTCCTGATCTCCGGGCTGTTCGGGGTCGTGATGGTGATCGGCCTCGGGCTGCTCCTCCATCTCGAGCTCGGGCTGGCCCGGATCGCCAACTTCGGCGTCGTCGGCTTCTTCGGCCTCGGGATGTACGTCTTCGGGGTCCTGTACGTCCGCGTCGACTGGCCGTTCGGGGATCCGTGGGTGTTCCTCGTCTGTGCGCTGATCGCGACCGCCGCGGCCGGCCTCGCGGGTCTCATCGTCGGGTGGCTGATCGCCGACCTGAACACGGACGGCGTGCTCGTCGGGACACTCGCCTTCGCCACCGCCGTCGCGATCGTCGCGACGACCGAGGCCGAGCTCACCGGCGGCGCCGAGGGCATGGGCGGGCTCGCCTTCCCCTACGACATCGGCAAGGTCACCGACAACGAGCTCCTGTGGCTGGTCATCGCGACGCTCGTCGTCGGCCTGATCTTCGCCTTTGTCAGGCAGGTCCATCGCTCACCGTACGGGCGCCTCCTCGTCGCGGTCGGCGGCAATGAGCCGCTGGCGCGCAGCCTCGGCAAGGCGACGTTCCGCACGAAGTTCTGGCTGTTCGGCGTGGCGTCGGCCGGGATGGGACTGCTCGGCGTGATGGACGCGGTCATGCTCCGCTTCCTCGTCCCGGCCAACATCGGGGTCGACGTCACGCTGGCGGCCATGGTCGGGCTCGTCCTCGGCGGCACGGCCCGCGCCTGGGGCGCCGTCCTTGGTGCGTTCCTGAGCGTCGGGCTGTTCGACATCGTCCTCCAGGGCTACCTTCCCGCTCCCACGGAGGACTGGTCGGCCCAGACCCTTCCCGTCCTCCGGGAGGCGATGTTCGGAGCCACGCTCGTCGTCGTCCTGCTCTTCCGGCCGCTGGGCGTCCTCGGCGACATGCGGCGCGACCAGCTCATGAGGCGGCTCCATGGTCGCTGAGCTGCTCGAGGCGCCGGCCGCTCCGGCGCCCGCCGCCGTTGCCGGTCCCCGGATCCGGATCGCGAACGCGGTCAAGAGCTTCTCCGGCCGGGTCGTCGTCGACGTCGACGACCTCGTCCTGGGGACCCGGCCGATCGAGGGCCTCATCGGACCGAACGGTGCCGGCAAGACGACCCTGATGCGGATGGTCATGCACTCGACCCCGCTCGACCGGGGGACGATCACCCTCCTCCCCACCGCCGGCGGCGAGGTCGTGCTCTCGAGCCTGCCGGCGCACGCGATGGCGCGCCACGGGGTCGTGAAGTCCAACCAGGTGATCATGGACTTCGACAAGCTCACGATCTGGGATTCGCTCCTCCTCGCGGTCGCGGAGGGGAGGTACGAGCAGCCGTACCGAGTCTTCAGCGAGCGGGCGGTCTTCGGGCGCCACGAGGCCGAGATCCGCCATTACCTCGACTACTTCGGCTTCGCCGACCCGACGGCGTTCGCCCTGTCGGCCGGCGAGAAGAAGCTCCTGGACATCGTCCGCTGCCTGCTCCTGAAGCCGACCTTCCTGCTCCTCGACGAGCCCACGGCCGGCCTACCGGAGCAGCTGACCGAGAAGGTCATGACCACCATTCGGGAGCTCGCCGCCGCCGGCACGTCGGTCGTCGTCGTCGAGCACGACCTGAACGTGATCTGGCACCTCTGTGAGGACGTCCTGTTCATGGCCGAGGGCAAGGTCGTCCTGCGCGGCGACCCGCCATCGATCCGGGCCAACCGGACCGTCGTCGAGAAGTACCTGGGTGAGGGCCATGTCTGACGTGGCCCAAACCGCGACGCTCGAGGTCGAGGGCCTCCGAAGCGGGTACCACGGCGTGACGGTCCTCAAGGGCCTCGGCTTCGCCGTCGGCGACGAGATCTTCGCGGTCCTCGGGGCCAACGGCGCGGGCAAGACGACGCTGCTCGCGACGCTGGCGCGGCTCATCCCGCTGATGGCCGGGACGATCCGGTTCCAGGGCGAGGACGTCTCGAGGCTGCCGCCGTATGACACCGCCGCCCGGGGCGTCGGCTACGTGCCCCAGGAGAAGGGCACGTTCAGCGACCTCACGGTCCTCGAGAACCTCAACGTCGGCGGGATGATCGGCGCCCGCCCGCGCGAGGAGCGGATGGCCGAGATCTTCGACCTCTTCCCGGACCTCAAGGCGCTGCGAGGCCAGGCGGCCGGGACGCTCAGCGGTGGCGAGTCGCGGATGCTGGCATGCGGCCGGGCGCTCATGCAGGACCCCAAGGTCCTGCTCCTCGACGAGCCGACGGCCGGCCTCTCACCGCTCTACGTCGACATGTTCTTCGACAAGGTCAGGGAAATCCACGAGGCCAAGGGCGTCGCCATCGTCCTGGCGGAGCAGAACGCCACCAAGGCCCTCGAGGTCGCGGACCGGGTCATGGTCCTGAGCCTCGGCCAGGCGTTCGCCGTCATGGATGCCGCGGACCTGACGACCCAGCAGCTCAAGGAGGGATACCGGATCTGACGACGCCCGCTTGGGAGGAAGACGCAGGAGGTGAACGGACATGAGGTTCGCGAGCAATAGGCCGGGCCGGATCGCCGTCGCGATGGCGGTCGTGGCCCTGGTCGCCGCAGCATGCGGCGGCGGCACCCCGGCACCATCGGGCGCCGTCACGCCCACGGCCACGCCGGCCGGCTCATCCGCCGCCACCGGACCCATCGCGGTCTGCGAGCTCGCCTACGTGACCGGCGACTTCGCATCGTACGGGCCCGCCCTCTCGGCGGACGTGGTCTTCCCGGTGAAGAAGGTCATCAACGCCGATCCGCCACTGGGTCGGCAGTGGGTGAGCTACAAGGAGGACCTCGGGACGGTCGGCGAGGCCCAGGCCGCCAGGACCTGCCTCGACAAGGACAAGGCGGACATCCTCGTGAGCATCGCTCACGGGTACGGGACCTACCGGGACTTCATGATGGAGTACTGGCAGGAGCACGATGCCCCGCTCGGGCCGTCCATCCACGGCGGCCTCATCCCCGGCAACCTCGGCGGCAAGGGGGCCGAACCGATCTTCCGGGCCCAGGGCATGGACGAGGGCCTCGGCGTCTACGCTGACCTGTACGCCCAGTCCATCGGTGCCAAGACGGCCGTCATCTTCGCCACGCAGATCGAAGGCTTCCAGATCGCGGCCAACGCGGCCGAGAAGGCGGCGCCGCTCCTGGGTCTGCAGGTCCTGGCACGCCTCAACGAGCAGGCCAGCCTGAAGTCCTACGCGGCCGTCGCCCAGAAGATCTCGCAGCTGAAGCCGGACGTCGTCATCGTCCAGGCGGGCTCGGTGGAGTCGTCCGTCCTGATCAAGCAGGCGACCGAGGCCGGCCTGTCACTCAACTGGATCGGTGAGACGGGCTGGAACCAGGCCGAGTTCATCAAATCGATCAAGACATCGAAGGCACTCGCCACCCAGAAGTCGATCGGCATCGCCGCCTTCTCGGCGAACACCACGACCCCGGCCTGGACCTTCTACCAGCCGCTGCGGGATGCGTGGATCCAGGAGTCCGGCGTCGATCCGACGGCCTACTACGGCGCCGACAACCCCTACGCGTTCTCGGCCTACGACGTCCTCGTCCAGACCGCGCTGGCGGTCGAGATGGCGGGCTCGTACAAGGCCAGTCTGTGGGCACCGGCCATGTTCAAGGTCGGCGCGGCGCCCGGCGACAAGTGCTACACGTACAAGGACTGCCTGGCCCTCATCCGCCAGGGCAAGGACATCGACTACGACGGCGTCACGGGCCCCGCGACGTACACGACCGGCGGTGTCAACGCCGTGACCCCGACCTACCTCGGCTTCAAGGCCGACGGGACGACGGCAGCGCCCGTGCTGCTCGACTCCCAGAAGGCCCTCGACACTCTCGACCAGATCAAGACCACAGCGAAATGCGACAAGCCAGACCCACCCAACAAGTGCACCTGGGGGTGAACCTCGACGAGGTCATCTGACCGTCCTCACGGGGGTCCTCCGCCACCGGCGGAGGACCCATCCTTCCACGGCGGCCGTCCCCCGCCCGCGAGGTGGCTTCATGTTCAAGCGCGTCACGCGCGCCGAGGCCGAGGTCATGCACCTCCCCGGCCGAACGTGGCACCAGTACTTCGGACCTCACAACAGTGCCGCCCGCCAGGTGTCGATGGGCGTCTCCGTGTTCCCGCCGGGGAGCCGGCCCGAGGGCCATGTCCATCCGGCCGAGGAGGAGACCATCTACTGCACCGCCGGTCGCGGCCGGATCGTCACCCCCGAGGGGGCGGCCGAGATCGAGCCCGGCGTGGTCGTCCACGTGTCGCCGGGGACTCATCACGCGACCGAGGCCGACGGCCCGGATCCGCTGGAGCTCGTGTGCGTGTTCTCACCGCCGGTCATCCCCGGCTCGTACGAGCCGGCGAAGGCATCGTGAGCGGGAGCATCGCCGCGGTTGGTCCACCGCCGGCAGTCGACGTCGCGGCCCTCCGCGAGGTGGCGCGGCGCATCCGCGTCGAGGTCATCCGGTCGGTGAACCACGCCCGCGCCGGGCACATCGGCGGGCCCCTGTCGGCCGCCGAGATCCTCGCGGTCCTGTACTTCCAGGTCCTCCGGATCCGGCCCGACGAGCCGGCCTGGCCCGATCGGGACCGATTCATCCTGTCGAAGGGCCACTCGGCGATCGGGCTGTACGCGGCGATGGCGCTCCGCGGCTACTTCCCCGTCGAGGAGCTGCTGACCTTCGACGCGGCCCACTCCCGCCTGCAGGGCCATCCCGACATGACCCGCCTGCCCGGGCTGGACATGTCGACCGGCTCGCTCGGGATGGGCATCTCTGCGGCGATGGGCATCGCCCTCGCGGCCCGGCTGACCGGGCGCGACATCCGCTCGTACGTCCTCCTCGGCGACGGCGAGTGCCAGGAGGGGCAGGTCTGGGAGGCCGCGATGGCGGCGCCGCGGTACCACCTCGATAACCTCATCGCGATCGTCGATCACAACCGGCTGCAGCAGTACGGCTGGCCGGGCGACGGGCCGGACGGACGCGTCCCGCCGCAGATGCCCGGCGAGCTGGCCGCGAAGTGGCGGGCCTTCGGCTGGCGGGTCCTCGAGGTCGACGGGCACGACGTGGCCGCGCTCGTCGCCGTCCTCGAGGAGGCCGGGCGAGGCGACGGCCGCCCGACGGTCGTCATCGCCGCGACGACCAAGGGCAAGGGCGTGTCGTTCATGGAGGGCCACTACTACTGGCACACCCGGGCGATCAAGCCCGACGAGTACGCCTCCGCGATGGCCGAGCTCGGTGAGCCATTGCCGGTCGCCGAGGGCGCACCCGAGGGGACCGCCAGATGACCGCGACCGCCGCGCCCGCGGCGTGCCTCCGGCCGCCGCTCCCACCCGGACGACCGATGCGCGAGCTGTTCGGCGAGACCCTCGCTGAGCTCGCGATCGAGGATCCACGGATCGTCGTCCTCGACGGCGACGTCGGGAGCTCGACTCGGGCCGACATCTTCGAGAAGGCCCATCCGACGCGCTACCTGCAGATGGGGATCGCCGAGCAGAACATGCTCGGCGTCGCGGCGGGCATGTCGACGCTGGGCCTCGTGCCGTTCATCAGCACCTTCGTGGCCTTCTCGGTCGTCCGGCCGCTCGACCAGGTCCGGGTCCTCATCGCCCAGCCACGGTCGAACGTGAAGATCACGCCGAGCTATGCGGGCCTGTTCACCGGCCAGACGGGGATGAGCCACATCATCGTCGACGACCTGTCGATCATGCGGTCCCTGCCGAACATGGTCTGCGTGGCGCCGGCTGACCACGTCGAGGCTGCCCTCGTCCTCCGATGGGCCGCCGGGTACGACGGGCCGTGCTACGTACGTCTCGGGCGCGATGCGACGGCCCAGCTGTTCGACGAGCGCCATCGGTTCGAGTTCGGGCGGGCCGTGACGCTGCGTTCGGGCCACGACGTGAGCCTCGTCTCGACCGGGGCCCAGACGCCGAGGACCCTGGAGGCGGCGGAGCTCCTCGCGGCCAGCGGCATCGACGCCGGCGTCCTGCACGTCGCGACCGTGAAGCCGCTCGACGTCGGGGCTCTCGTCGAGGTCGCGACGCGGACCGATCACGTCATCACGGTCGAGGAGCACACGATCCTCGGCGGCCTCGGGGGCGCGGTGGCGGAGGCGCTGTCGGAGCATCGCCCGACGCGCGTCGACCGCATCGGGCTCCGGGACGTCGACGTGGAGTCGGGGGCCAACGCCGACCTCCTCGACATCTACGGACTGTCGGCCCAGCGAGTCGCCGAGCAGGTCCGGGCGCTCGTTCACCAGCGCCG
>DATEZX010000304.1:0-3036 GCA_035255225.1 Candidatus Limnocylindrales bacterium | reverse complement strand
GGCACGCGCGGCCGGCGCCCAGGTCGTCATCTGCGATCCCCAGTGGTGGGGCGGCGCGGAGTACCACAGCGACTTCAGGCCCGGCCAGCGGACCGAGCTCGAGTGGTTCGACGAGGCTGGCTGCGACGCGGTCATCGGGGCCGGCACGCATCTCGCCGGACCGATGCTCCTCGGGCGCGTCACGTCGCCGGCGCCGGGTGCGGCGGGCGGAGTGAGGCTCGTCATGGCCAGCGAGGGCAACGTCACGTTCAACCAGCAGTGGTCGCAGGTCACCCAGGAGGGGGTCTTCATGACCGCGGCGTTCCGGGGCACGCAGCTGGTCAACGTCCACCTCTACCCGTTCGTCCAGGCGTTGCTCGCGCGAGCCGATCTGACGAACCCCGAGGGCGATGGGCACTACGTCCTGCAGCGGGTCTGGGCGAACTCCGAGGTGAGCTACCTGCCCTGAGGCGGCGACCGTTCGATCGTTGCCGCGGCGATCCCGGCGAGGACCAGCCCGCCGCCGAGGACCTGGATCGGCTCGACGCGCTCACCGAGCAGGGCGAAGGCCAGGATCGTGGCGGTCACGGGGTTCAGGAGCAGGAACGCCGCCGTTCGCGCGGCCGGCACGAGCTTCGTGCTCGCGACGGCGAGGGCTTGCCCGCCCGCGACCACCACCGCCAGCCAGGCGATCGCGACGAGGGCCTCGGGGACGATCGCGCGCGGCAGGAGCGAGGCCGGGTTCGTGACGACGACGACGACTCCGAGGACGAGCGTCGTGGCCGTCATGTTGGCCAGCGACACGATCAGGGCATCGAACCCGTCGGCGCGAGCCCATTTCCGCGAGAGGACGAGGAACAGCGCGAACGAGACGGCGGCCATCAGGCCCCAGCCGATGCCGGCGATCCCCTCACCGCCGAGATCGAGCTCCGCGAGGAAGGCCGTCCCGACGAGGGCCGCGACGAAGCCGACGAGAGGGCGCGGTCGCAGCGGCTCGCGCAGCAGGAACGGTGCGAAGACGGCGGCGAGGACCGTGTACAGGCCAGCGACGAACGAGGCGATCGTCGCGCCGACGCCGGCGATGGCGAAGTTCATGCCGGCCAGGAAGATCGGGCCGCCGCAGGCCGCGATGACGGCGAGGTGGACAGCTCGAACCATCCGCGAGGGCCGGGCCGCCGCGACGGACGCATGGGCAGCCGCCGTTCGCCCGTTGCTGCGCATCGCCGCGATGACGAGTGTCAGCGCGATCGCGCCGAGGAGCGTCCGGTAGACCGCGATCGGGAGCGGCTCGAACGACCGGAGCGCGAACGCGGTCGCGACGTAGGCCGAGCCATAGCCGATCGCGGCGAGCGCGGCGTAGAGCTCACCCCGGCCGGCGCGCTTCATGGCGGCCGAGTCTAGGTCGTAACGAACCTTCCGACGGCGCGAAGGATTCGACAGCCGACGAGCGACTCACCTGCAGAGGGAACCGAGCTGGCGTCCCGTGGGAGATGCCGCTGCTGGGTCTGAGCCTCGCCTCGACATGCGGCCGTGACGCGGGGGCCGGGCCTGCTCCGTGGTCTTGCGAGCCGAGGACGTAGGATCGTGAGGTGCGTCCTCGTTCGTCGTCCCCCACTGAGCCCGACGGCGCCCTGACGCGCCTCGCGGCCGAGCAGTGGTCGCCTGGCTGGCCGCCCGAGCCGGCGCTCCCGAGAGCGCTCGGGCCTGGCGGGTCGGACGGCGTCACGGGATCGGACGGCTCGACCGGCCTGCTCCGACGGGCCCGGGCCGGTGTCGTCACCATCCCGCACGCCCGGGTCGCGCGCCCCGCGTTCCCGATCGGCGTCGCGGTCCTGTCGCGCCTGTACTCGACCCTGCTCCTGGCGCTCGTGCCGCTCCTGCAGCCCGACTCGCACGTGCCACGAATCTCGGGCTATCGCGACACGTTCCTCCAGTGGGACAGCCAGTGGTACCTGATGATCGCCAACACCGGCTACCACGCCGCGCCGCTGCAGGCCGGGCCGTTTGGCGGCCGCCACGACTTCGCGTTCTTCCCTGGCTGGCCCACCCTGCTGCGCGCGTTCCGGGCAGTCGGAATCCAGCCGGCCGACGTCGCGGCGATCCTCGCGAACGCCCTGTTCATCGTCGCCGCCGTCCTGATGTTCCTCGTCCTCGAGCGCGCCCTCGGTCGCACAGCGGCGCGCTGGGGCATCGTCCTGCTGGCGTTCAGCCCGGCGGCGTTCACGCTGTCGCTCGCCTACTCGGAGCCGCTGTTCCTGGTCCTCGTCGCCGGCTCGTTCCTCCTCACCGGCTCGCGCCTCCGGCCGATCGCCGCCGCGGCCGCGATGCTGACCCGCGTCACGGGCGTCGGCATCGCGATCGGGGCGGCCGCCGCGTGGTGGCGCAACCGCCGCGACTGGATCTCGCTGGCGACCGCCCTCGCCGTGGCGGCCTCGTTCGCGGGCTGGTGGGGCTTCATCTGGCTGCTGACCGGCGATCCACTCGGCTGGTTCCTGGGCTCGGCGAGGTGGGCCTACAACCTCGGCCTGCCGGCGATCTGGGACACGGTCGTCAACCTGGCGTCGCCGGGCTTTCTCGAGGTCGTCTTCGTCACCGTGATGCTCGGCGCATCGGTCCTCCTGCTGCGCCGGAACCTCGAGCTCGGGCTGTTCTCGGTCGTCGCGATCGGGCTGTCGATGCTCGGCGCGCCCGTCAGCTCGATGCCGCGTCACGCCCTCGTGGCGTTCCCGGCGTTCGGGCTCCTCGCCGATCGGCTGGGTCCCCGGAAGTCATTGGCCCTCGCCATCGTCTTCGCGGCGTTCGAGGCGAACGCCGTGTGGCTGTCGTTCGTCGCGACCCGACCGTTCGCGCCCTGAGCCGACGGCTGCGCGCACCGACTCGCCCCGCGCCGGGCCCGCTCCGCGCCGGGCCCGCCACGCGCTAGAAGCCGCCGCCCGCGCCTCCGCCACCGAAACCGCCCCCGAATCCCCCGCCCCCGCCGAACCCGCCGCCGCCAGACGACGCTGCCGTCACCCCGACCGAGGCCACGGTCGCGGCGAGCCCGCTCACGGAGCCGAC
>DATEZX010000303.1:0-2858 GCA_035255225.1 Candidatus Limnocylindrales bacterium | reverse complement strand
TGGCTGCGGCCAGCGTGCCGATCCGCAGCCAGTCCAGGGGACCGAGGCTCGGGATCGCGTCACCGGCGACGACCCGGTTCGCGGTCTGGACGTAGGCGCCGACCCGCATGACCGAGAAGATCGACGGGTCCGGGCCGCCGGCCACGTCGGACCCGAGTCCGATCCCGAGGCCTGCCTCGAGGTAGCGGGCGAGCGGCATGACCCCCGAGGCGAGGAACAGGTTCGATGCCGGGCAGTGGGCCACCCGGGTGTCGGTCTCGACGAGCCGCGACAGCTCGCGGTCGGAGAGGTGCACGGCGTGGGCCAGGATCGTCCGCCGGCCGAGCGCGCCGGCGCGGTCGTAGACGTCGACGTAGTCGCGCGCCTCGGGGAACAGCCGCGCCACCTCGGCGATCTCGCCGGGGTCCTCGGACACGTGGCTCTGCCACCACGTCCCGGTCCGGGCGGCGAGCTCGGCCGACTCGCGGAGCATTTCGGCGGTGCACGACACGGCGAAGCGCGGGGTGACCGCGTAGCCGAGCCGGCCCTCGGCGGCGCCGTGCCAGGCCGCGATGAGCTCCTCGGATTCCCGCACCGATCGGTCGAGGATCGTCGCTCGGTCGATCCGCTCGTCGTAGGTCAGGCGATCCATCATGACCTTGCCGAGGATGGCCCGGATCCCGTGGGCTTCAGCCGCCCGGAACGCCCCGTCGGTCGAGGCCTTGAACACCGCGCCGTAGGCGAGGATCGTCGTGGTGCCCGCCGCCGCGAACGCCCGAAAGGCCACGGGCGCGAGCCGCGCGGCGGCCTCCGCCGTGTCGAACTGCCGTTCCAGCGGGAAGATGTAGCGCTCCAGCCAGGTCAGGAGGTCCAGGCCCGCGCCGAGGCCCGCGTTGGGCAGCTGCGGGAGGTGGGCGTGCAGGTCGATCATCCCCGGCAGCAGCACCAGCGGTCGCAGGTCGAGGACGCGATCCCGCCAGCCCGCCGGCGCCGCCTCGTCGGAGACCGAGCCGACCCAGGCAATCCGGCCGGCAGCGTTCACCTCCAGGAGCCCGTCGGGGTGATCGACGGAGGCGCCGTCGGCCGCCGGCGTGATGATCCGGCCGCGCAGCGCGAACGGCGGACGGTTGGGCAGTGGCATCCGGGCGGGATGCTACGAGGAAAGCTCGTCCTCCGGATCAGCTGAAGCGGCGCCTGCGCTCGGCCTGCCAAGATGCGGCCGTGAGAGACGCCCGGCGCCTCGAGCTCCTGATCACCGGCGGCACGATCGTCGACGGCACGGGCGGGCCGCGCTTCGAGGGCGCGGTCGGGGTCACCGAGACGGGCGATGACGGCTCGCGGAGGCTCGTCGTCCGTCGCGGGCGTGACGCGGCGGCCGGCCTCGAGGCGGCCGATCTCATCGACGCGACCGGGAAGGTGGTCGCGCCGGGATTCATCGACCTCCACAGCCACTCGGGCCTCCTCATCCTTGCCGCGCCGGCCCACGAGCCGAAGGTCCGGCAGGGCGTCACGACCGAGATCGTCGGCGTCGACGGCCTCTCGTACGCCCCGTTCCGGAGCCCCGATGACCTCGCGGCCTTCGCGGAGATGAACGCGGGGCTCGACGGTGATCCACGCCCCGGCGTGGCCCTCGACTGGTTCTCGGTCGGGCAGTACCTGGACCGCTTCGACGCCGGGCTGGGCCTCAACGTCGGGATGCTGGTCGGCAACTCGGCGCTGCGGCTCGCGGCGATCGGCTGGGACGACCGGCCTGCGGATGCCTCCGCGATGGCGGACATGCGGGCCATGCTCCGAGAGGCGATGGCCGAGGGGGCGTGGGGCATCTCGTCCGGCCTCGACTACCCGCCCGGCGCGTACGCCTCGACCGACGAGCTGGCGGCCCTCGCGGGCGAGGCCGCATCAATTGGCGGCTTCTACCACAGCCACGTGCGGTACACGCTCGGAGATCGCTTCCTGGATCCATACCGGGAGGCGATCGAGATCGGGCGGCGCGGCCGCGCCGCGGCCCACATCACGCACTTCTACCATCGGGCGACGTTCCCCGGAACGCCCGATCAGATGCTGGCCCTCGTCGACGACGCGCGCGCCGAGGGCCTCGACGTCACGTTCGACGCCTACCCGTACGAGTGGGCGAGCACGCGCCTCCTCATCACCCTCCCGATATGGGTCCAGGAGGGCGGCCCGGGACCCACGAAGGATCGCCTGGCCGACGCCGCCGTCCGCGGCCGGATCCGGGGCGAGCTGGAGGACCGCGGCGTCCTCTATGCCGGGGCCGGGGGCCTCGCCGACATCCGGCTCGGGGCGTTCGCGACGCCCGACAACCTGCGCTGGGAGGGCCTGACGCTCGGCCAGGTCTGCGGCGAGCTGGGTCGTGACCCCGTCGACGTCCTGTGCGACCTCCTCCTCGCCGAGAATCTCCGAATCAGCCAGGTCACACCGGGCCCCCACATCGACGGGATCCGGCGGTTCTATCGCCACCCGGTCGCGATGGTCGGCACCGACTCCACCTTCGTCGGCGCCAAGCCGAGCCCGCGGACGTACGGCTCGTACCCTCGGATCCTCGGCCAGTTCGTGCGCGACGAGGGGCTGCTCAGCCTCGAGGCCGCCGTCGCCAGGATGACCTCGATGCCGGCCGACCGCCTGGGCCTCAAGAGCCGGGGCCGGCTGGCCGATGGCCTCGTGGCCGACCTCGTCGTCTTCGACCCGGCTCATGTCCGCTCGAACGCGACCTACGACGAGCCGCGCCGCTTCCCGGACGGCATCGAGCACGTCCTCGTCAACGGCGAGGCGGTCGTACGCGATGGCGCGATGACCGGGACCCTGCCGGGACGCTCAGTCCGTCGCGGTCGCGACTGACCGCTGCGACCTCGTCTCTCGGC
>DATEZX010000302.1:0-2427 GCA_035255225.1 Candidatus Limnocylindrales bacterium | reverse complement strand
GTCGGCCGGTCGATCGTGGGCCTCGATCCACGTCCAGCGCTGGCCGGACGTCGACGCGGCCGCTGCCGCCGAGGCGACACGAGAGGTGCCGATCCAGGTCAACGGCAGGCTCCGGGACCGGATCGTCGTGCCGAGCGACGCGGGGGGCGAGACGCTCGAGCGGCTGGCCCTCGCCGCGCCGCGGATCCAGGCGATCCTGGCCGGGCGCCGGCCCGATCGCGTGATCCAGGCCGGGGGCGGTCGACTGGTGAACGTGGTCGTCCGGGACTGAGGTCGTGGGCACCAGGCTCGCGGGCACCAGGCTCGCGGGCACCATGCTCGCGGGCACCATGCTCGCGGGCACATCGGCCCGCGGGCGCGGCTAGGCGGGCGGCCGCTCCTCCGCCGCCCTGACGCGGGCCCGGTGGCGGGCCGCCTTGGCCCGGTTGCCGCAGGTCGCCATGTCGCACCACCGGCGGCGCCCCGTCGGGGACGCGTCGAAGAACGTCCAGCGGCAGCGATCGTTGGCGCAGATCCGGAAGCGATCTGGCCGGCCGGTGGCGACCTCCTCGACGATCGCCTCGGTGATCGGGACGAGGGCCTCGGAGGCCGGCGAGGCCACGTGGCGGTGGCCGATCCGGAGGCGGCCGTCCTCGACCTCGAGCGCCTGGCGGGGTCGGAGGTCGAGGACCTCGTTGACGAGGCGGAGCGAGCCATCGGCGGGCTCCCGCTCCAGGACGACGCTGTCGACGACGTCCTTGAGGGCGGCACGCACGGCGCGGGTCCGCTCGAGGTCGGCGGGCGCCCAGCCGCGCGCCTCGGCGTCGTGGATGAGGCCGTGCTCGCGGAGCCAGGACGCCGCGTCGGCGGGCTCGACGAAGTGCTCGACGAGCTGGCCGTCGTCGAGGTCGAGCGTGTTGATGAAGTCGAGTGCGCCGTCCAGATCGATCGTGTGGTCGTGGTCGGCGTTGTGGGGGCGGCCGTTCATGTAACCACCATATACCGCTTGACAGGTTACGCGCAAGAGGGTAAGGTTCGGAAGTAACCGATGCCGATCTGCCAAGGGGTTACGCGATACACAAGGAGGCCCCGATGAGCGCCCCAATCGACCTTCCGATCGTCGCCTTTTTCGTCGCCCTGGTCATCCTCGGGATGGCCTCAGCGGCCTGGGGTACCGATACGCGGTCCTTCCTGTCGAACGACCACAACCGCTGACCAGCAGGGAGATGCAGCCATGATCCCGATCCAGGCGTACCTCGTCGCCAGCCACCTCGACGACCTCCGGCGGGAGGCCGCAGCCGCCCGCCTCGCTCGCCTCGCCCGCGAGGCCGCCTTCGCGGGTGGCGACTCGTTCGGCGGCTCGCGTCGGCCTCGGCGGCCGGACGTCCGGCGGACGCTCGCCCGCGCGGCCGTCCAGCTCAGCCGCCTCGCCGACGGCGCCGCGCATCGCCTCGACCCGTGCCTCGAGGAGGCCTTCCGGGTCCCGGGTGAAGCCCGAACCAGCCGAGCAACCGGGGTGGCCAGCCAGTAGGCTTTCCGGCGATGTCGATCATGAACGGCGACTCGATCGCCGCGGTCTCGTGGGGCCCAGGCCGGATTGACGTCTTCCGCACCGATGAGGCCCGGGCCCTGTGGCACCGGGCCTTCGTCGATGGCTCGTGGACGGCCGAGGAGTCGCTCGGCGGGACGCTCGCCTCCGGGCCGGCCCTGACCGCCTGGGCGGTCGGGCGGATGGAGGTCTTCGCCGTCATGCCTGACGGCGAGCTGTGGGACCGCTACTGGGACGGGGCGGCGTGGCATCCCTGGGAGTCTCTCGGCGGTGAGCTCGATCCGTCGGTCACGCCGTCGGCCTCATCGTGGGGCGCTGACCGGCTGGACGTCTGGGCCCGAGGTCGGGACGGGCGGACCTGGCACCGCTTCTGGGACGGCAGCCGCTGGGTGCCCTGGGAGCAGCTCTAGCCGGGTCCATACCCTGCCGCAACGCCGCCTGCCGATAAGCGTCAGGTAAGCGGCGGACCCTAGGCTCGCAGCTGACGTCCCGTCCAACGAAGTGCCCCGGCGGACGGGACGTCGATCACACCCGCCGGACGCCCCGCCGGACGAGGCGCCCGTGACCGCAGGACCCCCGCCCTGGCGGGTCTTCGACTCGCCTATCCCCGAGAGCACCCCACCCGTGGACGAGCTCGGCGTCGCCGACCGCGCGGGTCCGGCTACCGATGCCGGGACCCGGAAGGCGTCAGCGGCGGCGCTCCCGACGAAGAGCAGGCTCGGGGCGCTCCGGCCGGACGTCGTCGTCGGCCTCTCGGCGGCGCTCGGCGGACTGCTGCTGGCCTGGCTCCTCACGACCGGGGGCTCTGGTGGCGCGATCTCCCTCGCCGGCGGGGAGCAGCTGGTCGGCAGCGGCGATCCGGGCGGGGTGACGGCGGCCGGAGTCGAGGTCGTGGTCGA
>DATEZX010000301.1:0-14219 GCA_035255225.1 Candidatus Limnocylindrales bacterium | reverse complement strand
CCCAGGCCGAGGACGTGGACCTCGCTCTCGGTCAGCTCCGGCCGATCGCGAACGACGGCATTGATCTCGATGCCGGGGAGCAGCTCGAGCCCGGGCGGCAGGCCGACGCCCGACCGCAGCTCCCGAACACCCGCCAGCGTGTCGTGATCGGTGATCGCGAGGAGCCGGACCCCGACGGCAGCGGCAGCCGCGGCCAGGTCCGCCGGTGGCAGCAGCCCGTCGGACCGCGCGGTGTGGGAGTGGAGGTCCATCGCCGACGGCCCCGGAGGAATGACGCGATCCGGGTGGGCGGGCTCGCGATGCCGGGCGGCACCAGGGACCGACGTCACGGCTCCCAGACCCGCTGGATGCGCTCGATGGCCACCGCCCGCCCGGTCGCCGGATCGACGTCGATCTGGGTCGCGTTGAAGATGACAGCGCCCTCGCCGACCTCGAACCTCGTCGGCAGGCCGTTGATGAACCGCGGTAGGACCGTGCCCGGCGCGAAGCCGATGACGCTCCATGCCGGGCCGGTCATCCCGAGATCGCTCTGGTAGGCCGTGCCGCCCGGCAGGATTCGCTCGTCGGCCGTCGGCACGTGGGTGTGGGTCCCGACGACCGCGGACACGCGACCGTCGAGGTGGACCCCGAAGGCATTCTTCTCCGAAGTCACCTCGCAGTGGAAGTCGACGAGCCGGACCGGCGGCAGGGGCTCCGATGCCTCGTCGAGGAGGCGATCGGCCTCGACGAACGGGTTGTCGATCGGCTGCATGTAGGTCCGGCCCTGGAGGTTCACGACGGCCAGCTCGGAGCCGTCGAGGGCGTGGTACAGGCCCCAGCCCCGGCCCGGCACGCCGTGGGTCCCGTAGTTGAGCGGCCGCAGGATCCGGTCGTTCTTCTCGAGCTCTTCGTACATCTCGCGCTTGTCCCAGATGTGGTTGCCCGAGGTGATGACGTCGACCCCGGCGCCAAGCAGCGACTCGGCGGTCGAGGCCGTGAGGCCCATCCCGCCGGCGAGGTTCTCGCCGTTCGCGGTGACGAAGTCGACCTGCCGCTCGGCGCGCAGGGCCGGCAGGATCGCCTCGACTGCGAGGCGACCGGGCTTGCCGATGACGTCGCCGATCATCACGACGCGCAGGGCGCCGGGCGGCCTGGGCGCGCCCGTGTTGGCGGGCCTGCCGAGCAGCACGCGGCCGGCGGCGGCTGGTCGATCCGAGGTGGGGGCCATCGGCGGTGAGGCTAGCATCCGCGGCCGGCCCGAGCGCCGGGCCGGCATCGGCTGGGCGGTTGACGACCTTACGCCTCCGCACCTACTGTCACCATCTCCCGTCACGCGAAGGATCACGCCGCATGCCGTCCCAGCTGCGTCGCCGCTTCCCGCTCGCGCTCGCCAGCGCGATGCTCCTGACCCTCGGCACCACCGGCGTCGCCGCGGCATCGGCCGACCCGCAGGGAGGCGCCGGCTCGCCGGCCAAGACCACGCGGGGCTACGACATCTCGTGGCCCCAGTGCGGGGCTGCCTACCCGTCGAGCCCGGCGTTCGGGATCGTCGGCGTCAACCGCGGCATCGTCTTCAGCTCGAACCCCTGCCTCGCCAGTGAGATCACCTGGGCCGGTGGCACCCGGACGCAGCTCTACGCCAACACCGCCAATCCGGGGCCCGGCCTCTCCAGCCACTGGCCGACCGGCCAGACGAGCCCGAGGTCCTGCAGCGCGGCCGATCCAGACACGGCGGATTGCGCGTACGACTACGGCTGGAACGCCGCCGCGGACTCGTATGCCGACGCGGTCGCCGCGTGGTCCGGCCTGCGACTCTCCGGCAGCCCCGCGGGAAGCCCATGGTGGTTCGACGTCGAGACCGGCAACAGCTGGCGAACCGACACTTCGCTCAACGTCGCGGCCCTGTCGGGCGCCGTGGCGTCCCTCCAGTCGGTCGGTGTCAGTCGCCTCGGCTTCTACTCGACGACTGCGCAGTGGACGACGATCACCGGCGGGACGACGGCGTTCGCCGCCTACCCCAGCTGGGGCGCGGGAGCCCCGAGCCTACGCATCGCCCAGGGCCACTGCGCCTCGACGCCCGGCTTCACGGGCGGGCCGCTGGCCCTCGTCCAGTACCCGTACCAGGGCTTCGACGCGGACCTCGCCTGCTGAGCCCGAGGCGCCTTACTTGGCGTACTCGACGGCGCGGGTCTCGCGGATGACCGTGACCTTGATCTGGCCCGGGTAGGTCAGCTGGTCCTCGATCTTCTTGACGATGTCGCGGGCGAGGCGCGTCGCCTCGAGGTCGTCGATCTCGTCGGGCCGGACGAGGATCCTGACCTCCCGGCCGGCCTGCACGGCGAACGACTTCTCGACGCCGCCAAAGCTCTCGGCGATGGCCTGGAGGTCCTCGAGCCGCTTGACGTAGGTCTCCATCGTCTCGCCGCGCGCCCCCGGGCGGGAGGCGCTGATCGCGTCGGCCACCTGGACGATGGGCGCCTCGAGGCAGGCGTACTCGACCTCCTGGTGGTGGGCGGCGATGCCGTTGACGACCTTGAACGGCAGCTCGTGCTTCTGGGCGATCTGCGCGCCGATCGCGGCATGGGGACCCTCGACCTCGTGATCGACGGCCTTGCCGATGTCGTGGAGCAGGCCGCCCATCTTGGCGGCCATCACGTCGGCTCCGAGCTCGGATGCGATGACCGCCGCGAGGTTGGCCGTCTCCATCGAGTGGACGAGGACGTTCTGGCCGTAGCTCGTCCGGAACTTCAGGCGACCGAGGAGCTTGACGAGCTCGGGCGGGAGGCCCGGCACGCCGACGTCGTAGGCCGCCTGCTCGCCGGCCTGGCGGATGACGAGGTCGACCTCGGCTCGGGCCTTCGCGACGACCTCCTCGATCCGGCCGGGATGGATCCGGCCATCGCCCATGAGCTTCGTGAGCGCCAGCCGGGCGACCTCCCGGCGGACCGGGTCGAAGCCCGACAGGACGACGGTCTCGGGAGTGTCGTCGATGATGAGGTCGATGCCGGTCGCCTGCTCGAGGGCCCGGATGTTGCGGCCCTCGCGGCCGATGATCCGACCCTTCATCTCGTCGTTCGGAAGGTGGACGACGGTGACGGTGTGCTCGGCGGTGTGATCGGCCGCGACGCGCTGCATCGCCGTGACGATGATGTCGCGGGCCTTCTCGTTGGCCTCCTCGCGGGCACGCCGCTCGATCGAGCGGGCGAGCTTGACGGCGTCGTGCTAGGCCTCGTCGCGGACCGCGTCGAGGAGCATCGCCTTGGCGTCGTCGGCCGACAGGCTGCTGAGCTTCTCGAGGGCCACGACGCGCTCGGCGTTGAGCTTGGCGACCTCCTCGCGCTGGCGGTCGAGCTCGATCTCGCGCTCGAGGAGCTTGCGGTCGCGCTGCTCGAGCATGTCCGACCGCTGGTCGAGCTGCTCATCGCGCTGGATCAGGCGCCGCTCCATGGTGGCCAGCTCCGTGCGTCGCGAGCGGGCTTCGTCCTCGGCTTCCGCCTGGAGGCGGATCTTCGCCTCCTTGGCCTCGAGGATGAGGTCCTTCTGCTGGTTCCGGGCATCGGCCACGATGCGCGCGGCCTTCTCGGTGGCGACCTTGATCGACTGGTTGGCCCAGCGGCTGCGCGCCACGAAGCCCGCGGCGGCGCCAACGGCCAAACCGGCGACCAACGCCACGAGGGCGATGGCTTCCATCTTCATCCTCCCATCCGGCCCTGGGGGAAGGCCGGACGCCTCACGTTCGTGCGCGCCGCCAGCGACGGGTGGATGCGCTCCAGGGCCGCCGACGGCTCTTTCGCGTAGCCTACTACGCCGATCGTCTGCCGCCGAAGGAGGCATTGCGGATGCCCGTCGAGCGCACGCGCTCGATCGACACGGTCGTCGTGGGCGCCGGCCAGGCGGGCCTCGTCGCGAGCTGGCACCTGCGTCAGCTCGGCCTCGAGCACGTCCTCCTCGATCGCCGGACGACGCTCGGGGGCGGCTGGCAGGACCGCTGGGAGTCGTTCCAGCTCGTGTCTCCGAACTGGACCGTGTCGCTGCCGGGCCTCGCCTACCGAGGCGACAAGCCGGACGGGTTCATGCCCCGCGACGAGATCGTCGCCCACTTCCGCGCCTACGCCGCGGCGATCGACGCCCCGATCGAGCTCGACACCGAGGTCACTCGGCTGCGGCGTCTCGACCCCGGCCGGACGGTCCGCTTCCGGGTCGAGACGAACCACGGTCGCATCGAGGCTCGGCAGGTCGTCGTCGCGGCTGGACCCTTCCAGGTCCCGCACATCCCGGCGGTCGCGGCCGGGTTCGCCCCGTCGATCCTCCAGCTGCACTCGCACGCCTATCGCCATCCCGACGCCCTGCCGCCCGGCGCGGTCCTCCTCATCGGCAGCGGCCAGACGGGCGTTCAGCTGGCCGAGGAGCTCATGGACGCCGGTCGGACCGTCTGGATGGCGGTCGGGCGATGTGGCCGGGCGCCGCGGCGGTACCGCGGCCGGGACCTGTTCTGGTGGCTCCGCTCGCTGGCGGTGCACGGCCAGGCCGTCGGCACGCCCCTGCCCTCCCTGGCCTCCCTGCCCGACGCCAGGCTGCGCCTGGCCTGCAACCCCCACATGACGGGCCACGGCGTCCCGCACGACACGAACCTGCGCGAGATGGCGACGCGAGGCCTGCGGCTGGTGGGTCGACTGCAGGACGTCTCCGGCACGCGGGCGACGTTCACGGCGGACCTCAGCGAGGCCCTTCGCTTCGCCGACACCTACTATCCGGAGCGCCTGCTGCCGCTCTTCGACCGCTACGCCGAGCGGATCGGGGAAGACCTCCCGCCCGGCGAGTTCGGCCAGTTCCGATACGAGCCCCCCGAGGTGACGGAGCTCGACCTCCACACCGAGGGCATCGCCGTCGTGCTGTGGACGAGCGGCTACCGGCCGGCCTTCGACTGGCTCGAGCTGGACGTCTTCGACGACCAGGGCCTGCCCGTGACCCAGGGCGAATTCAGCTCGGTGCCCGGCCTCTCGTTCCTCGGCAGCCCATGGCTCGTCGACATGGCGTCCGCCAACCTCGTCGGGCTCGCCCGCGACGCGGAGACGCTCGCGCAGGCGTGGACCGGCGCGAGCAGGCGCTAAGCGAATCGCCTCGCCCGGACGTCGTTCCGACGTGAGCGGATCGGCTCCATCGAGGGCAAGAGGCGATAGCGTCGTGCTCGGCATGCCCGAATGGACCGATCGAGCGACCGCCGTGGTCCAGGAGATCGACCGGCGTCATGGTCAGAACCTGCTCGGCCTGGCCCGGAGATCCGGGATATCGGCTGAGGCCGCCGAGGATGCCGTGCAGGAGGCGCTCCTCCGGCTCTGGCTGGAGGTTCGCGCCGGTGTGGAAGTCCTCGATCCGCGCGGCTGGGTCTTCCGGACGCTCTATCGGCTGGTCATGGACGAACATCGCCTCCGACGGCGTGTCGCGGATCTCCGAGCGCGCCTCGTCGCCCGCCCGGCTCGAGTCGTGGATCCGGACATCGCCCAACGGCTCTCGATCTGGGCCCTCGTCGACGACCTGCCAACGCGGCAACGCCAGGTCCTGTACCTGCGCTACAAGTCGGACATGGCGTACGACGAGATCGGGCGCGTGATGGGCATCACGGCATCGGCGGCCCGGGCCCACGCGACCCTCGCGACGATGCGACTTCGCGACTCGACAGGATGGGCCGACGAATGAATGACGAGCGCATCCGACGGCGCCTTCGCGAGGACCCCACCGGGGATCCCGAGCATGAACCCGGGCTCCTGTTCGAGCGGCTCGCGACCGCGGCAGCGACCCCCGCCGTCCGGACCCGGATCAATGCTCGATGGGGAGGTCAGCTCGCGCTGCTCGTGGGGGCTGTTGTCATCGGGCTGGCCATCGGGCTGCGACAGGCTCCGTCAGGACCAGGCTCGAGCCCGACGCCGGCCGCCTCGACACCGTCGTGGTCCATGAACCCCGAGCGCCTGCAGGCCAGCCTCGAGGAGTGGGCGGCTCGGAACGGCGGCCCGAGCCTCTCGCTCACGGTCATTGGGACGCTCGGAGCCGAATCGACGATCTCGCGATCGTCTCCAGGTCGCCCGGCGCCAGCGGCCGTCCGGATCGGGGAGGTTTCCCGGGTCTTCCTCGTCAGCGCGGTTGTCGGGCTGGCGCAGTGCTCCTCGACCGGCGAGCTCGGTGACTGCCCGCTGCCCGTCGCGCGCGGTGCCTTCGGCCTTGACGACCGGGTATCGCGGTGGCGGGTGGGGGTCCCGGGTGATCCAACCGTCCGACAGCTGCTCGATGGGAGCTCCGGGCTCGCGGCGATTGCGCCCTCGCTCCAGGGCCTCCGCACTCAGGTCCTCGAGGATCCGACCGCAGATTGGTCGCGTGCTGCCGTGCTCGCCGCGGCGCTGGCGTCGCCACCGCGGTTCGCACCTGGCGCACAGCACTCGCCCGTCGACACCGAAGCGCTGCTCCTCGAAGACCTGATCAGCCGGGCCACGGCCCGCCCACCAGGCGACTGGATCGATGCGTCCACCATTCTCCACATGGGCCTCGGACAAACCCATCTGTCCGGTCCGGCTCCGGGCGGGATAGCCCGCGGTCACGACGCGGCAGGCACTGCCCTCGTGGACCTCGAGCCCGCCCTGCTGGACCTCGTTGGCAACGAGGCTGGCATGACCTCGGACAGCACCGACCTGGCGCGGTTTGCCGTCGCCGCCTGGGGGAGCGCCATCCTTCGGCCACCGAGTTGGGTGGCTCTCGTCACGGACGCGTCGGACGGGCACCGCCAGCCCTGGGGCGCAACAGGAGTCTGCCCCTGTGTCGATGGCCAGCCGACCGTCATCGCTCAGCTCGGCGATGCCGTCGGCTGGGCGGCCCTCGCGGCCTACGATTTCGAGGACCACGTCGCCGTCGCGGTCGTGGTCGATGCGGACCCGGGGCCAGCCGCCATGGGGCAGCTGCTCACCGCTCTCGTTGGCGTGATCCGCGACTAAGCGTTCTGGACGGGCCGGCCGTCGATGTCCGAGTGCGCCATTCGCTGCGCATCGGCTCGATGGAGGGAAGGACATGCATCGTCGACTCACCGGTTCGGCAGCTGGCGCGCTCCTGGCGCTGGCGCTCGCCACCCCGACGATGGCCGCTTCGCCGTCACGAGACCAGCAGGCATTCGTGACGGACCCGTATGTCCTCGCGGAGTGCGACGGGTACGACGTGCTCGAACAGGACACCGTGAGCATCGCCGTCGACACGTTCTATGACTCCGCCGGCAACGTCCTCCGAACGGTTCTCCACGCGAACGACCATGGAATCGTCTGGCGCAGCGACTCCGGTGCCCAGCTCGCGACGTACACGGACGCGGGTGGAACGTTCACGATGACCGCCGACGGGAAGTTCGTCTTCACGGGCGTGCTCAACACCTGGACCCTCACCGACGGCACGACGTTCAGGGACGTCGGCCGAATCGTTGTGGCCGAGGTCGCACCGGGCGAATTCGAGCCAATCCAGGTCGCTGGGACCTTCGAGAACGCGGATCCCTGCGACTGGTAGCCGGCCCTAGAGGTCGGTTGATCGTGGCTCGGCGGCTGGCGGCTCGCTCACTCGGGCCGCCAGCCTGGCCGACGTATCCACGTCGAAGCCGTTGCGGGCGAGTAACGCATAGGCCCGCTCGCGCCGCCGGCGCACATCAGGGATCCGGGCGAGAGCGGTCGCGTGTCGGGCAAGGAGCTGTTCGGCCGCCTGTTGGTCCGGATCCCCTGCGACACCGGGCTGTGGCCGTCGCTCGCGCATCGCCGCGTCGATGACGCTCCGGTCGACGCCTTTGAGTGCCAGCTCACGCCTCAGGGCGCGCTCGCCCCGCGGCCGAGCGCGATCCCGCGACTCGACCCAGGCGGCTGTGAAGGCTTCGTCGTCGAGGATGCCGAGATCGGCCAGCCGCACGAGGGCCGCAGCGATCAGCTCCTGCCGATAGCCGGCGCGGGTCAGTCGCTGCCGAACCTCGGCGACCGAGCGCTGGCGAACCTCGATGAAGCGAAGGGCGGCGGCGAGGACCTGCTCCGGGTCATCGACCTCGGCGCGCTTGGCACGCTGCTCGGACGGCGATGCGCGGCGGAGTCGCGCCTCGCCGGGTCGCGTCACCGCGACGCGCCGGCTACTCGGCCTCCTCGATGCCCTCGACCGGGATGGCCGATTCGCTCGTCTTGGCGCGGATCTTGGCCTCGATGTCGGCTGCCATTGCGGCGTTGCCCTTGAGGAAGTCCTTGGCCGCCTCGCGGCCCTGGCCGAGGCGGGTCTCGCCGTAGGTGAACCAGGCGCCCGTCTTGTCGACGACGCTCATGGCCACGCCGACGTCGAGCAGGCCGCCCTCCTTCGACACGCCCTCGCCGTACATGACGTCGAACTCGGCAACCCGGAACGGCGGCGCGACCTTGTTCTTCACGACCTTGACCCGAACCCGGTTGCCGACCGACTCGGTGCCGGACTTGATCGTCTCGACCCGCCGGATGTCGAGCCGGACGCTCGAGTAGAACTTCAGGGCCCGGCCGCCGGGCGTCGTCTCGGGGTTGCCGAACATGACGCCGATCTTCTCGCGCAGCTGGTTGGTGAAGACAAGCGCGGTGTTCGACCGGCTGACCGCACCGGTCAGCTTCCGGAGGGCCTGGCTCATGAGACGGGCCTGAATGCCGACGAACGAGTCGCCCATCTCACCCTCGATCTCGGCGCGCGGCACGAGGGCCGCCACAGAGTCGACGACGACGACGTCGATGCCGCCCGACCGGATGAGGGTCTCGGTGATCTCGAGGGCCTGCTCGCCGGTATCGGGCTGGCTGACGAGCAGCTCGTCGACGTTCACGCCGCAGGCCCGGGCGTAGCCGGGGTCGAGGGCGTGCTCGACGTCGATGAACGCGGCGACCCCGCCCTTGCGCTGGGCCTCGGCGATGACGTGCTGGGCGAGCGTCGTCTTGCCCGACGACTCGGGGCCGAAGATCTCGGTGATCCGGCCGCGCGGGATGCCACCCACCCCGAGGGCCAAGTCGAGCGCGATCGCGCCGGTCGGGATGAAGTCGACCTGCTGCCTCTCGGACGAGCCGAGCTTCATGATCGCCCCGCGACCGAACTGCTTCTCGATCGCCAGGATCGCGGCGTCCACGGCACGCGTTCGCTCCGCGATCGCCCGCTCGGCAACCGCCCCGACCTTGTCGTCCATCACCGCCATCGTCGCGTCACGCTCCTGTCGTGGCTGTCCGGCGTCCGGAGCCGACGCGCCGTCCGCGGGATCGGGTCAGGCCTCGTCCGAGCTCTCCTCGTCCCAGCGGGGCTTGCGCGGCTTCCGGATCAGCTCGACGTTCATCGGCGGCTCCGAGAGCGGCTGGACCTTGGGCTGCCCGGTCTTGTCCTTGGGCTTCTTCTTGGCTTCGCGGTGGGGTCGATCTCGAGAGCCCATCGAGGGTTCCTCCGCGCTGGCTGGACCGTACTCGACGCTGGTTCACGCCGGCTCATCCGCGGCTTCACCGAGCGCCATGCGGCCCGCGCGGAGCCGCAGCTCGTCCCGCATCTCGGAGAAGCTCCCGGCCTGGATCGCGGCCCGGATTCTGGCCATGAAGTCTAGGGTGAAGGTCAGGTTGTGACAAGTCGCGAGGCGGTAGGCGAGGAGCTCCCGAGCCCGGAACAGGTGGGCCAGGTAGGCCCTCGAGAAGCGCCGGCAGGCGGGGCACGGACAGTCGTCCTGGATCGGCTCCGGGTCGTCCAGGAAGGCCGCGTTCCGGAGGTTGAGCCGGGCGCCCGGGATCCAGACCTGGCCGGTCCGCGCGACCCGCGCCGGCAGGACCGAGTCGAACAGGTCCAGGCCGCGATCGACCGCGTCGAGCAGGTCGGCCGGCGACCCGAGGCCCATCAGGTAGCGCGGCCGCGGGTCGTCGGCGAGGAGCGGGATCACGACGTCGATGGCCTCGGCCCGCTGGGCCGGCGTCTCGTCACCGGCCAGGCCGCCGATGTTCAGGCCGTCGAACGGCAGGCCCGCGATGAACCGCGTCGAGGCCTCGCGGAGCTCCGGATCGAGCCCGCCCTGGATGACCCCGAACAGGCTCTGGCCGAGCTCGGTGGCGCGGGCCGACTCGCGGTGGGCCCCGAGCGAGCGCTCCGCCCAGCGGTGGGTCCGCTCAGCCGCCTCCGCCACGACCGCGCGCTCGGACGACGGGAACACCGGCTGGTCGAAGGCAACCGCGACGTCCGCTCCGAGCGCCGCCTGGATCTCGATCGACCGCTCGGGGGTCAGGCGGTGGGTCGAGCCGTCGAGGTGGCTCTTGAACGTCACGCCGTCATCGTCGATCGCCCGGAGCTGGTCGAGGGACACGACCTGGAAGCCGCCCGAGTCGGTGAGGAGCGGCCGGTCCCAGGCCATGAATCGATGGAGGCCGCCGAGTCGCCGGATCCGCTCGTGGCCCGGCCGCAGGTAGAGGTGGTAGGTGTTTGCCAGGACGATCGTCGCGCCGGCGGCCTCCAGGTCGTCGGGGTCGAGGGCCTTGACCGTGGCGTTCGTCCCGACCGGCATGAACTGCGGCGTCTCGACGACGCCGTGCGGCAGTCGCAGCAGGCCCCGTCGAGCTCGCGTCGAGCCATCGGATGGGGCCCGATCGAGGACCTCGAACGGCGCGCGGGTGCCCGGGACGGCGTCGATGGTCACCGGCTGATCTCCACTCGCTCGACGACGACCACTGCGAGGGCGTGCTCGGCGGACGGCGCCGCGCTCACGCTCCGGTGCCGCCCTCGTCCCACAGCGGCTGCATCTCGGCCTCCGCTCGCCGGGGCGGCGGGATCTCATAGCCGAGGCTGGCGAGGTGCTGGCGGGCCGCGTCGGTCGCGATCCGGCCCTGTGGCGTCCGGTCGATGAAGCCGAGGCGCAGGAGGAACGGCTCGTAGACGTCCTCGATCGTCTCGACCTCCTCGGACAGCACGGCGGCGAGGGCCTGGACGCCGACCGGGCCCGAGGCGAACTTCTGGATGATGGCGGCGAGCAGCTTGCGATCCGTCGAGTCGAGGCCGGCGTCGTCGATCTCGAGGTGGCGCATCGCCTCGACCGCGACCGCCTCGGTCACCCGGCCGCTGCCCCGGACCTCGGCGTAGTCCCGCGTTCGCTTGAGCAGCCGGTTCACGATCCGCGGTGTGCCTCGCCCGCGCATCGCGATCGCTCGGGCGCCGGCGCCCTCCAGCTCGACGCCGAGGATTCGGGCCGACCGCTCGACGATCTCGGTCAGCTCCGGCTCCTCGTAGAAGTCCAGCCGGTAGGTCGCCCCGAAGCGATCGCGGAGCGGCGACGAGATCCGACCCGCTCGCGTCGTCGCGCCGACGACGGTGAACGGCTTGAGGCTCAGGCGGAGCGACCGCGCGCTGGGGCCCTTGCCGATCATGACGTCGAGGGCGAAGTCCTCCATCGCCGGGTAGAGGATCTCCTCGACCGCGCGTCCGAGCCGATGGACCTCGTCGATGAACAGGACGTCGCGCTCCTCGAGGCTGGTGAGCACGGCCGCGAGGTCCCCCGGCCGTTCGATCGCCGGGCCCGACGTGAAGCGCACGTTGACCTCGAGCTCGCGGGCGATGATCGTCGCGAGGGTCGTCTTGCCGAGGCCCGGCGGGCCGTACAGCAGGACGTGGTCGGCGGCCTCCCCCCTGCCCTTCGCGGCCTGCAGGAGGACCGCCAGGTTGGCCTTGACCTCGCGCTGGCCGATGTACTCGCCGAGGGTCCGCGGCCGGAGCGAGGTTTCGATGACGACGTCGGCGTCATGGAGGTCCGCGGCGAGGATCCGGGAGGCGTCGTCCATGGCCGCGAGTCTAGCAGGCCGACGTCAATATCGTACGGATGTTCGACGCGGTGCGGCGGCTCAGGACCCGCCGCAGTAGCCTGGCAAGGCCGCCGTCCCGCACTCGACGAAGGCCTGTCCGACGGCGAGGACGTAGCGCGTGCCACCGACCCGATACGTCACCAGGATGCCGTCCCAGCCCCCGCCGGCCGGACCGGTCGGAGCGAGGCCGATGAGGAGCTCCGTGTAGGGCCCGTTGCCGACATCGCCACACGGTGTCGTGACACTGAACCCGGCGGCCGGCTGGAGCTCGTCGGGCAGGGCCGGCGGGTAGCCAGCCATCGAGACGATCACGCTGTGACCCGCGCTGGGCGTGAAGACGCGGACGCTCGCCCCGAGGTAGTTCCAGCCCGAGCCAACGGTCTTGTCGGGACCGACCGCTTCAATGACTGCCGGAGCGGTGCCCTGCTGCAGGCACAGCCTGACCGCGCCGGTCATTGGGCCCGTCGAGCGGTCGGGGCGAACCAGGGTGTTGTGAGCATCGGGCGAGCGGGTCGAAGCCAGGATCCCGGCGCCGTCGGCGTGCCGCCCGCCGGACCCACCCAGCAGGACCAGCGCCCCCACGACGACCGCGATCAGGACGACGACGGCGAGGCCGGCGAGGAGCACGCGACGCGGCAGACGTGGCCCGCGCCGGGCAGGCCGGTCGTCGCCGACGTGGACCACGACCGTCCGAACGGGCTCGCTCCCCGCTCCGGCCTCGTCCTCGCGGCCGACCACGTCCTCTCCCCCGATCATGCTCCGTGCCGTCCCCCCGTTCCCGTACCGCGGTCCGCGTTCGCGCGCCGCAGCCCCGTTTCTAGGATGAGCCACGCCGGCCCGGCGTCAATCCCGGGCGGCGTCAATCCCGGCCCGGCGTCAATCCCGGGCCAGGACCCGCAGCGCGGCCTTGACCCGCTCCTCCAGCGACGTCCCGACGGCGACGTTCGCCAGCGCCGCCCGCGACGCGGAGCGCGCCTCGGCGAGCGAGTAGCCGAGCGCCTGGAGGGCACCGACGATCTCTCCTTCCGCGACGACCTCCCCGGCCACGACCGTGCCGGCGGCGGCGATCCCGGCGGCCGCGACCTTCTCCTTGAGCTCGAAGATGACCCGCTCCGCGAGCCGCTTGCCGATCCCCGGGATCGCGACGAGCACCGCCTGGTCCTGCTGCATGATCGCGAGCTGGAGATCCGGGGTGGCCCGCGAGCCGACGATCGCCATCGCCACCTTCGGCCCGACACCCGTCACGGTCAGGAGCAGGCCGAAGAACCCCAGCTCCTCGACCGTTCGGAAGCCATACAGCGCCTGCTGGTCCTCGCGGACGACGTGGTGGGTGAAGAGCTTCAGTCGCGAGCCGGGCACAGCCGAGGCGAGCACGGCCGGCGCGGCGAAGACCCGGTAGCCGACGCCCCCGACCTCGACGACCAGGGAATCGACGGCGACCGCGCCCACGACGCCGTCCAGCGAGGCGATCATCGCCGACGGCCCGGTCCGGTCTGGCGCTCGAGGCGGCCTATGAGCGACGCGCCGCGCGCCGGCGCTCGCCGCGCTCGCGCTCGAGCGCCTCGCGAACCGCGCGCTCGAACGGCGATTCGGTCGTCGTCGCCGGCGGCATCACGGCCGAGCGATCGAGCGCCCCGACGGGGTGTCCGGAGGCCGCCATCGAGGCCGGCCCCTCGCGCTCGCTGTTCGCGGCCCAGATCGCGATCGCCACGGCGTCTGCGGCGTCGTCGGGCCGCGGCGGCGCCTCGAGGTCCAGGAGCGTCGCCACCATCCGGCCGACCTGGTCCTTGTCGGCCGCTCCGTAGCCGGTCACCGCGGTCTTGACCTCGTTCGGCGTCGCCTCGCGGACCGGCACCTCGGCCTGGGCGGCCGCGAGCAGCACTACGCCTCGGGCCTGGCCGACCGCGAACGCGGTCTGGGCGTTCTTAGAGAAGAACAGCCGCTCAACCGCCAGGATGTCCGGCCGATGCAGCTCGATCTCGTCGACGACGTGGCGATAGATCACCAGCAGGCGCTGCGGGAGGCCCCACGTGGCCGGCGTCTGGAGGCAACCCGCGTCGACGAGCCGGAGGCGCGAGCTCGTCCGTTCGACGATGCCGTAGCCGAGCGCGGCCGTCCCCGGGTCGATGCCCAGGACGATCAACCCGCGACCTCGGCGAAGACCTCTTCGGGGATGTCGAAGTTGGCCGAGACGCGCTGGACGTCGTCGAGCTCCTCGAGGGCTTCGACGAGGCGGAGGTTCTGGCGAGCCCGGGCGCCGTCGAGCTCGACGCTCGTCTTCGCGATCATCGTCGTCTCGGCGCTCTCGACCGGCAGGCCCGCGGCGTCGAGCGACTTCCGCACTCGCTCGAGATCGTGGGGCGTCGTGTAGACCTCGATCCGGTCGCCGGATTCCTCGACGTCGTCGGCCCCCGCGTC
>DATEZX010000300.1:0-2790 GCA_035255225.1 Candidatus Limnocylindrales bacterium | reverse complement strand
CGCCGGTCTCGGGGTTGTAGAACCCGGCGTAGTTGCCGAGCTCGCTGCCGGCCACCTCGCGCAGGACGATCGGCCCGCGGCCCGGCAGCTCACGGCCGACGATGGCCTCCAGCTTGGGCAGGATGGTCTTGAGCTCGCCCTGGACCTCGGTCTTCCAGGTCGGATCCTCCGGCCACGCCTCGAGGTCGATCTCGCGACCGGCCGGGCTCGTCGTGGTGAAGGTCGTGTAGCCGGCGTCGTTCGTGCCGCTCAGGCAGGCCCAGAAGGCGTACGGCGCCCCGAGCTGACCGGTCGACCAGGTCGCGGAGCCGGTCGCCGTGCCGGTCGGCGCCACCTGCTTGAGCTCGCTACCCGAGCCGCTGGTGATCGTCAGCTTGTAGGCGCTCGGGATGACGACCGTCGTCGTCCCGCCGTCGTCGCCCTGCCCGACGACGCAGAATGAGGCGATGGCCCGGCCGACCCGGATGTCCGAGCTGGACCGCGGCGCCCCACTCGCCAGCCGGTACGTGAAGTGCACCCGGCGCGTCCCCCCGGGGTTGACCTGGGCGAAGTCGACGACGTACTGGTCGAAGGAGCCGCTCCGGCGCACGTGCCTGACGCTCGCCGTTCCGGCATTGGCGGTGGCCCGGACGGCCGAGGCGCCGTGCTCGGCCCAGACGTAGACGCCCGAGTACGCGTAGATCGTCGAGGTGTTCCGGAAGTCGATGTCGATCGCGACGTCGAGTCGCCGGCCATCCGGATTGACGGTGTAGGTGGTCGTCTCCGTCTCGACGTAGCCGTTCGAGGCAAGTGCCGGCGCCGGGGCAACCAGGCTCGAGGCGGCGAGCCCGAGGGCGATGGCCGTCGCGGCGAGCACCGCTGCGAGCGGCCCTGCGGCGCGCGGCCCTGCGGCGCGCGGCTTTGCCGAGCGCGGCCCGGTGGCACATGGCGCGCCGGCGCGCGGCCCGGTGGCAAGTGGTGCTGTGGCCCCAGATCGCCGACTCAAGTCGGAACCCTCCAGCTCCCGCCGCGGACGATACCCGCTCTCACGAAGGACGCGCGGCCATCCCGCCCGTTGCGACGGGCCGACCGGCCCTCGCCGTCGGGCCGGCGCCGGTGGGAGCCTCGGCCATCGGAGGTGTGAGCGTGAAGGTCCTCGTCACGTTCGGCAGCCATCTCGGGTCGACCGCCGCGATGGCCGAACGGATCGGCACGATCCTCGGCGAGGCGGGCCTCGACGTGAGAGTCCTGCCGGCCGCGACGGCGGGCGTCGAGAATGGCGCCGCCACGTTCGACGCCTTCGTCATCGGCGGCGGCACCTACGCCGGGCGCTGGCACCCCGATGCCGTCGCGTTCATCCGCCGCCACGCCGACCAGCTCGTCTCGAAGCCAGTGTGGCTGTTCAGCAGCGGCCCGCTCGGCTCGACGCCGGCGGCCGAGGCCCGTGAGCCGGTCGAGATTGCCGAGCTCGCCCCGCTCGTCAGGGCCCGGGGCCACGCGGTCTTCGCCGGCGCCCATGACCGTGGGGCGGTCGATGGCAGCGAGCTCGGGCGCCTCGAACGCTTCGTCGCCAAGCGGTTCATCCCCGAGGGCGACTGGCGGGACTGGCCGTCGATCGAGGCCTGGGCGCGTTCGATCGCCGTGGAGCTGAAGCCGACCGCGATCGGCGCGCTCTAGCTCCGGCACCTCGCCCCGGCGCTCTCCCCGCAGCGCCTAGCCCCCGATCCGGCCGGCGCGGAAGGCGGTCATCAGGTCCAGGTAGCCCGGCAGGCCGTACTCGTAGCCGAGCGCCCAGAAGCCCGATCCGGCGAGGCCCTGCGACCGAGCGAGCTCGAGCTTGGGCTGCAGGGTCCGGGGCGAGTCGTAGTACGTGGCCGCCCACCCGTCGCCGTCGGGGACGATGAACGACTCGGCGACCTCGATCGGGTCGAGCGTCGGGCTGAAGGTCGACGAGGTGAGGAGGTCAACGTGGTTGGCCGGGATCCAGGCCTGGCCCTTTCCGACCGCGACCGATGGGAGGTCGGCCCCGGCGACCTGCCAGGTCATGCCGTACAGCGGCAGGCCAAGCAGCAGCTGGGTCCGCGGCACGCCGGTGTTGACGTAGTCGACGATCGACTGGGTCAGGTCGAGCCCCGGGTCGCGGTTCTGGATCGGCGAGCTCGCGCCCGGCCCGGACCCGCTCCAGTGGTACTCGTAGCCCATGAGGAACACCCGGTCGGCGCCGCCGATGATCGCGAGCCGGGCCAGCTCGGCGCCGTCGTGGTTGGAGGTCGTGGCGACGCTCAGTGTCGCGTGCCGGCCGAGCGCCTTGAGGCCGGCGCGCAGGGCGCCGATGAAGCCGACATAGCCGAGCGAGATGTCGCCCTGGACCTGCTCGACGTCGACGTTGACGCCGTCGACCCGGAGGCTGCGGGCGAGCGCCACGAGGTCCGCGACCGCGCGGGCGCGCCGGGCCTGGCCGGCCAGGTCGAGGCTGAAGAGCTGCGTGTTCAGGGCCTTCCCGAAGCTCGTGAACACGAGGTCCACGCGCTGGCCGCGGGCGTGCGCGTCGGCGATGAGCCCGCGGCCTCGAGCCCCGGTGATCCGTCGGTAGCCGATGTCGCTCTTCTTGATGGCGCCGTTGCCGTCCGGGCCGACCGAGAACAGGGCGAGCGTCGAGACCGGGACGCGGGCCAGGTACTTGGCCATGCGGTCGCTCATCTGCCAGTACGGCAGGTAGCCGTAGAGCTCCGTGCCACCGAGCTCGGGACGGGGCGTCGGGGTGGGCGGAATCGTCGGTTCCGGAGCGGCGGAGCCGGAGGCCGCCGGAAG
>DATEZX010000299.1:0-8322 GCA_035255225.1 Candidatus Limnocylindrales bacterium | reverse complement strand
GCTCCTG
Source organism: Candidatus Limnocylindrales bacterium (assembly GCA_035255225.1). Taxonomy (GTDB): domain Bacteria; phylum Chloroflexota; class Limnocylindria; order Limnocylindrales; family CSP1-4; genus UBA5189. The sequence continues at coordinate 8,315 of DATEZX010000299.1, read as the reverse complement.
ATTCGCAACGCCGGCAAGCAGGGCAAGATCAAGTTCACGCTGCCGGGTTGACGGGCCGCCGTCGCCGGGGCGACGCCTCCGCGGCAGCGGCGACGCCTCCGCGAGCCCGGCGACGTCTTCGCGAGCCCGGCGACGCCTCGGCTACACTGTCGCCGGTCGGCCCGCCAGAACCCGCGAGCCCACCCCGGCCGGCATGTTCTGCCGCCGGATCACACCGGGATCCCGGAGCCCATTCGACCGTTGTTCGACTCCCTCAGCGAGCGCCTGCGCCATACCCTCTCCGGCCTGACCGGCCGTGGCCGCGTGTCCGAGGCAGATGTCGACGCGGCGATGCGAGAGATCCGGCTCGCGCTCCTCGAAGCGGACGTCAACTTCAAGGTCGTCAAGGACTTCGTGGCACGAGTCCGCGAGCGGGCCGTCGGCGCCGATGTCCTGGCCGGACTGAACGCCGGCCAGCAGGTCGTGAAGATCGTCCATGACGAGCTCGTGGAGCTCCTCTCGGCGGGTGATCGAACCTTCCGCCTCCAGGGCAACCCGGCGATCGTGTCGCTGGTCGGGCTCCAGGGCTCCGGCAAGACGACGACCGCGGCCAAGCTCGCACGGCACGTGGTCCGCGGGGGCCGGAGGCCGATGCTCGTCGCTGCCGATCCCTACCGGCCCGCGGCAGCCGATCAGCTCGAGGTCCTCGGCCGGTCGCTCGACGTGCCCGTCCACCGGGCGCCCGCCGGGACCTCGGTCGTCGACATCGCCCGCGGTGCGATCGAGGCCGCACGCCGCCAGACCCGCGACACCCTCATCCTCGACACCGCCGGTCGCCTCACGATCGACGAGGCCCTGATGGCCGAGGTCCGGGCCCTCGACGCCGCAGTCGATCCGGTCGAGACCCTCCTCGTCGTGGACGCGATGACCGGCCAGGAGGCCGTGACGGTCGCCCAGGCCTTCGCGGCAGCAGTGCCGGTGACCGGTCTCGTGCTGACGAAGCTCGACGGCGACGCACGAGGCGGGGCCGCCCTGTCGATCGCCACGGTCACCGGGATCGGCGTCAAGTTCCTCGGCAGCGGCGAGAAGACCGACGCACTCGAGGTCTTCCACCCCGATCGGCTCGCCGGCCGGATCCTCGGTATGGGCGACGTCATGACGCTCGTCGAGCGCGCCCAGGAACACGTTGACGCGACGGCCGCGGCGAAGCTCGAGGCCAAGCTCCGGAAGGCCGAGTTCACCCTCGAGGACTTCCTCGAGCAGCTGCAGCAGGTCCAGAAGATGGGGCCCCTCGGTCAGCTGGTCGGCATGATCCCGGGCCTCGGCGGGATGGCCAAGGAGGCCCAGGCGGCCGTGGACCGTGGTGAGCTGCGGCGCACCGAGGCGATCATCCGCTCGATGACGCCGCGCGAGCGGCGCGACCCCTCCGTCCTCAACGCCTCCCGGCGGCGGCGGATCGCGGCCGGCTCGGGGACGTCGCTGCCGGACGTCAACCGGCTGGTCAAGCAGTTCGGCGAGATGCAGCGCGTCATGAAGCAGCTCTCCGGGATGCGTGGCGGTCCGGCCGCGCTCCTCGGGCGGAGGTGAGCCGGTGCCCGCGTTGACCACCCGGTTGCGTTGGCTCGTCGGCGGGGGAGCGGTCGCACTGGCCGGCGCGCTCGTCGTCGGCGCGATCGCCGTCCTCGGCGCACGCCCGGTCCCGCCGGCGATGACCTACGTCCCGCGCGACAGTGTCGTCGTGGCCGAGCTGCGGTCCGACTTCCCCGGCGACCAGCTCTCGAAGGTCGGCAACCTCCTGGCCCATTTCCCGGGCTACAAGGACCAGTCGATCCTCGGCCAGAAGCTCGACGAGACGCTCGCCAGGATCACGCGCTCGGTGACGAGCGGCAGCGTCGACTACGCCCGCCAGGTCAAGCCGTGGCTGGCGGGCCCGCTGTACGCCGGCGGTTCCCTCAGCACCACCTCCGGCGCGTCGAATGCCGAGTACGTCGTCGTGTTCACGACCGACGGCACAGTCACCTGCGCGCCCTTCACGGGAGCATCGCCCACGACGGAGACCTACCGGGGACTGACGCTCGACGAGGCCACCGACAGCCAGCCGGGCGCATGCGTGATCGACGGCCGACAGGCCGTCGTCGGCTCGGTGGCCTGGGTCAAGGCGGCCCTCGACGCACACGCCACGAGTCAGGGCATCGACGGGCTCGCCGACTACCGGACGGCGCGCGACCGGCTCGGGGGAGACCGGCTGGCGACGCTGTACATCGGCCGGAGCGCGCTGACCGCCCAGCTCGGCGGCGGGCTTGCGAGCGCGATGCCGAGCCTGGACCCGGCCGTCGAGCAGGCGGTCGCCGGACTGCCGGCCTGGGTCATCGCCGGGATCCGAGCCGAGGACAACGCGCTCGTCGCGGACGTCGTCAGCGCGCCGTTCAAGCCGACCGGGGGCATCCCGGGAATGTCTCTTGCACCCGGGACGTCGCTCCTCAGCGCGCCGCCGGCTCACGCGAGCCAGGTCGCGGGCATCCTCCCGGCGGACACCGCGGTCCTCTATGAAGTCCACGGGTTGGGCGCGGGCCTCCAGAACCTGCTCACCCAGGTTCGGGCGCTGCCCGACGTCGGCAGCCAGCTGGGCCAGCTCGACGCGGTCCTCGGCACGCTCGGCGGCGCTTCGTCGCTCCTCGGCTGGATCGGCGACGCCGACGTCGTCGTGATGCCGGACGGCGCCTCGGCGACGGGCGGGCTCGTCGTCCTGGCCCCGGACGACGGCACCGCCTCGGCCAAGGCCGCGCAGCTGGTCGCGCTGCTGCGGCTCGCCGGTCTGTCCGGGGGCGCCACCACGAACGTCACCGAGACGGTGATCGACGGTACGACCGTCACGCTGGCCGACTTCGGCGACCTGTCGTCGCTCCTCGGCTCGGCGGGCGCGACTGCTCCTGGCGGCACATCGATCCCGCCCGGGACGCACCTGGTCGTGTCGATCGCCGCGCACGGCTCGGCCGTCCTCATCGGCAGCGGTGAGACCTTCGTCCGGCGGATCCTGGAGACCGCCAAGGGCTCGACGCTGGCCGACCAGGCGAGCTACAGGAACGCGGTCGCCCTCGCCTCGGCCCGGAACGACGGCCAGCTCTACGTCGCCGCGGCACCCGTGCTCGCCCTCGTGGAGGCTAACCTCCCGGCGGCCGACAGGACCCGCTATGAAAGCGACTACCAGCCCTACCTCGCGCCACTCGACGCGATCCTCGAGACCACCACCAGCGATGCGAGCGGCCTTCGGGTCCGCCTCGTGCTCACCGTCAAGTAACGCAGCGCGTCCGTCAGAGGAGGAACACAGGCACATGGTTCGAATCAGGCTCACCCGCGTCGGGGCGACGAAGCAGCCGAGCTACCGGCTCGTCGTCACCGACTCGCGGAGCGCCCGCGACAGCCGCTCGATCGAGACGATCGGGCACTACAACCCCCGGACCTCGCCGGTCGAGCTGAACATCGACGAGGCGAAGGCCAAGGCCTGGCTCGCGAAGGGCGCCCGCCCGTCGCAGACCGTCGAGCGCCTGTTCCGCGGCGCGGGCGTCCTGCCCGCGGCCAAGTAGGGACCGCGCGATGGCAGCCAGGGAGCTGGTCGAGTACGTCGCCAAGTCGCTCGTCGACGACCCGGACGCCGTCAAGGTCACCGAGGTCGAGGATGACGAGGGAACCGTCATCGAGCTCCATGTCGCCGAGGACGACATGGGCAAGGTCATCGGTCGCAACGGCAGCGTGGCCAAGGCGCTGCGGACGCTCCTGAAGGTGACCGCAGCTCGCGAGGGCGGCTCGGTCACCCTCGAGATTCTCTGAGCGACCGGGCGGCGCGTCAGGCAGACACGACGGGTAGCGACGCCGGGGGAACGGGCAGCGAGGCCCCGACAGGCGGCCGAACCCGCCTGGTCGTGGGTCGCGTCCGCGGCCTGCACGGCCTGCGGGGCGTCGTCCGCGTCGAGGTTCTGACCGACCGGCCGGAGGAACGCTTCGCCGCCGGTTCGGTCCTCATGCTCGAGGGAGGCCCTCGGCGCCTCACCGTGGCCTCGGCGTCGCCGGTGGCCGACGGGCCCGGCTGGTGGCTGTCGTTTCGCGAGGTCAAGGGTCGGGCCTCGGCCGAATCGCTCCGCGACGCCTTCCTCGAGATCGAGGTTGACCGGGCGACCGATCTCGGGCCCGATGAGGCCTACTGGCACGAGGTCATCGGAAGCCGAGTGCGCGGCCGGGACGGGCGGGTCCTCGGGACCGTGGCCGACGTGTATCGAGCCGGCGAGGCGGAGGTCTACGTCGTCCGCGGCGGCCCGCCGGGCGAGTTCGACGTCCCGGCGGTGCGTGGCATCGTCATTGAATTCGCGCCGCGGGGCGGCGAGATCGTCGTCGACGAGGCCGTCCTCGACCTGGCGGGCCCACCCGTCGACGGTCTACCGCCGGGCGAGCGCAAGCCGCATCGCTGGTCCCGCCACGGGAAGGGGCGCCCCACGCCGCAGGCGGACGGCGTCGAACCCCGCGACGGTGGGGAGGGTGGGCCGTGACCCTCGAGATCGACGTTCTCACGCTCTTCCCCTCGATGGTCGAGGGCCCACTGTCCGAGAGCATTCCGGGCCGCATCCGCGACCAGGGACTGGCCGTCATCCGGGTCCACGACCTCCGGCGCTGGGGCCTGGGTCGACACCGCAGCGTCGACGACGCGACCTACGGAGGCGGTGCCGGGATGGTCCTTCGACCGGAGCCCGTCGGTGCCGCACTCGACGAGCTGCGACGCCCGGAGTCCCTCGTGATCCTCCTGGACCCGGCCGGCGAGGTCTTCGGGCAGGAGCGGGCGAGCGACCTGGCACGTCGCAGCCACCTCCTCCTGGTCTGTCCGCGGTACGAGGGCGTCGACGAGCGGGTCCGGGGCCTCGTCGATCTCGAACTGTCGATCGGCGACTACGTCCTCACCGGCGGCGAGCTCCCGGCGCTCGTGGTCATCGACGCCGTCATCCGCCTGCTGCCCGGCGCGATCGACGACGCCTCGACGGTGGAGGAGTCGTTCAGCGCGGGCCTGCTCGAATACCCGCAGTACACGCGCCCGGCCTCGTATCGGGGCCAGGGCGTGCCGGACGTCCTGACGAGCGGCGACCATGCCGCGATCCGGCGGTGGCGCCTCGACGCAGCCGTGAGGCGGACGCTGGCGCGTCGTCCGGATCTGCTCGACGGGGCGCGCCTGTCGGACGAGGCACGGGCGGCCCTGGCCCGGATCCGCAACGAGGGCTGACGCGGGGCCGGCGGTCCCTGAGCGGGGAGGGGCCCGTGCTATACTCCGCCGCCGGTCGACCGCTCCGAACCCGAGTCAACCGCAGGTCGACCCACCAACCATCGACACCGCGACGGCCGCCGCGCGCGTCGTCACCAGCCCAGGGAACCGAACCGTGAACGTCCTCGACGAGGTCGCCGCCGACCAGCTCCGCACCGACCTGCCTGACCTCGCGCCCGGCGACACGGTCCGCGTCGCGGCCCGGGTCGTCGAAGGCGGCAAGGAGCGGGTCCAGGTCTTCGAGGGCACCGTCATGCGCCTCCGGGGAGGCGGCATCGCCCGCTCGATGACCGTTCGCAAGATCGCGAGCGGCGTCGGCGTGGAGCGAACCTTCAAGGTCAACAGCCCGCGGATCGACAAGATCGAGGTCGTCCGTCACGGCGAGGCCCGCCGGGCCAAGCTCTACTTCCTCCGGAAGCGCGTCGGCAAGGCCGCCAGCCTGCGCGAGAGGCGGACTCGCCAGTAGGTCCCGGCGGCTCCTCGAGCCGCCGTCGCGCCTGGCGCTCGAGGGTCGACTCCGGCGCTACCCTTGACGCCGATGGCGGTCCTCGTCCCCAGCCTCCGGCACGAGCGTGCGCTGTGGCGTGACGGGCTGTCGCGCGTCGTCGGGGTCGACGAGGTCGGCGTCGCGCCGACCTGCGGCGCCGTGGTGGCGGCCGCGGTCATCGTCCGGCCGAATGCCCACCGGATCCCCGGGGTCCGCGACTCGAAGACCCTGTCGGCGCAGCAGCGGGAACGCCTGGCGCCGCTCATCCGGGCGAAGGCCGTCGCGGTGGCGGTCGGCGCGGCCTCGGTGCGCGAGATCGACCAGCTCAACATCTACCACGCCACGCACCTCGCGATGCGCCGTGCGATCGCTCGCCTCGGCGAGCACGACCACGTCCTCGTCGATGGCAACCGGATCGCCGGCTTCGAGGCCCACGTCGGGCCGTACACCGCGATCGTCGACGGCGATGCCCGGTGCTACTCGATCGCCTGCGCGTCGGTCGTGGCGAAAGTCGTTCGTGACCGGATGATGGCGCTGCTCGCGGCCCGCTACCCGGGCTACGGCTGGGAGCGCAACCAGGGCTACGCGACCCGCGAGCACCGGCTCGCGATCCGGCGCCAGGGCCTGACGCCATTCCACCGGCGGAGCTTCCTGGCCCTCCAGCGAACGCTGGCCGGCGACCAGCTGTCGCTCGATCTCCTCGATCAGCAGCTGGCCGAACTCGATGTCGGCGGTCTCGACGAGCTGGTGCCCGAGGTACTCGTCGAGGTGGGCATCGAGCCGACCATGCTCCCGGCCGAGGTGAGCGCCGGGTAAGCCGGGATGGAGCGCACCGACCCATCGTTGGCGAGGTGCGGACCGCGGCCCAGGAGATCGGCGTCGACGCGGAGGACCTCGTCGCTCGCCGCCTCCGCGCTGCCGGCTGGACGATCCTGGGTCGGAACGTGCGAGTCGGTCGAGCCGAGATCGATATCCTCGCGCTGGACGACGCCGGCGGGGCCGTGGTGGCCGTCGAGGTCCGCTGCCGTCGTCGACGCGACTATGGGTTACCGGAGGAGACCGTCTCTCGGGCGAAGCTCGATCGACTCCGCGCCGCGGTCCTGACCCTCCGCCACCAGGAGCCCGAGCGCCTGCCCGTCCCGCGGCTGCCGGTCCGAGTCGACATCGTGGCCGTCGAGCCGGACGGGCGGGTCAGGCACCACCGTGCGGTGGGGTAGACCCGGCGGGCCGAGCGACTCAGGCGCCGAGGATACCCGACCGAGGTCACGTCGAACCGCGAGCGACACGGCGCCGGCAGGTCCTCGTGTGCGGGTGCGGTCGGCTCGGCCAGCCTGCGGTCGGTCGGTAGGCAGTCGCCTCACTCGGGTGCGGCGCGATCCCGTGCTACACTCCGCCGCGCCCTGACTCAGGTCGGGGTGACGTCAACGCCCGCGCGACTCGTCGCGAGTGCGATGGGTCGATCGGAGCCCACACGCGGATCGACCGTCCGGGACGGTGCCGAGCCAATCGCGAGCCAGCCGGGCCGAGGAGGCCGGGCAGGCGGGCGGGGCCGGTCCCCGGCGACACGGGATCCGCGGAGGAACGAACCGAACAGGAGGTCCCTCGACCGTGCCCGCGATCTCGATGCGGCAGCTGCTCGAGGCCGGAGTCCACTTCGGCCACCAGACCCGCCGCTGGAATCCCAAGATGCGCCCGTACATCTTCGCCGAGCGCAACGGGATCCACATCATCGACCTGGCCCAGACGCGCTCCCGGCTGGACGCCGCCCTCGACTTCGTCCGAGAGACGGTCGCCCGCGGCGACGTCGTGCTGTTCATCGGCACCAAGAAGCAGGCCCAGGAGCCGGTCGCCCAGGAAGCCAGCCGCGCGGCCATGCCCTATGTCAACCGCCGCTGGCTGGGCGGGATGCTGACCAACTTCGTCACGATCCGGAAGCGGATCGGCCTTCTCGACCAGCTCGAGGCCCGCCAGCAGGCCGGCGAGTTCGAGCGGATGCCGAAGAAGGAGGCCGCGAAGCTCCAGGAGGAGCTTGCCAAGCTCCAGGCGACCCTCGGCGGGATCCGCAAGCTCAAGCGCCTGCCGGCCGCGGTCTTCATCGTCGACCCGCACCGCGAGCAGATCGCGGTCGTCGAGGCCAACAAGCTCGAGATCCCGGTCATCGGGACCGGCGACACCAACGTGGATCCGGACCAGCTCGACTACATCATCCCGGCCAATGACGACGCGATCCGCTCGATCCGGCTGCTGTGCGCGCTGGTCGCGGACGCCGCCCTCGAGGGGGCCGCGGATCGGGCGAACCGGGCCGTCGAGGCCGAGCCCGAGCCGATGCTCGAGGAGGCCCCGTACGACGAGGTGGCGGCAAGCGACGAGCTCGTCGCGGCCCTCGCCGGCGGTGGCGCGCTCAGCTTCGCGCCGGACGACGACGACCTGCTGCCAGGCGGGCCTGCGTCGGACGCCGTTCCCGCGGCCGAGGATGGCGCGAGCGCCGAGGAGATCGCGGCCGCCCTCGCCGAGGCGGCGGCGCCGGGCGGAGCCCGCCCAATCCAG
>DATEZX010000298.1:0-7477 GCA_035255225.1 Candidatus Limnocylindrales bacterium | reverse complement strand
CGCCGGAGAGCCGCCCCCGGCGTTCGTTCGTTCGCAATCCGGACCGTCGGTCTGGCGTACCTCGTTCGGTTCGCGGTCGGGTCTCCCCGGACCCCTCGCGAGCCACGCTCCCCGATGGTTTCCCCGGTGCGGATGCCGGATGTTGGACCCGTCCGGAGGGTCCGTCAACCCGCTTATCCACCAGCCCGCGAGCCGCTTGTCAGAAGGTGGATAAGTGCCGCCATCCGGCGCTCCGAGGTGGACGGCGCGTCAGCTGGAGCGGCCCGCGCTCCGGGTTGGACGGCCGAGCGTCCGGCGGACGACGTCCACGACCTCCTCGACGTACCGGTCGGCGTCGCCGTGTTCGGCCGCGGTCCGGACGCAGCCCTGGACGTGGTCCTCGAGGACCAGCACCGCCAGGGAATCGACCGCCGCCCGAAGGGCGCTGGTCTGCTGGAGGATGTCGACGCAGTACTCCTCGCGCTCGATCATCCGGGAGATCCCGCGGACCTGGCCCTCGATCCGGGCGAGCCGACGAAGGAGCTGCGCCTTGTCCTTCGTGTAGCTGTGCCGGAACGTGTCCGAGCCGTGGGCGTGCGCTGGCTGTGGGCTGCGATCGTCGGTGGTCATGTGGCTCCAGATGATACCCCCCGGGGGTATGCCACGCAATGAGATCCGGCCGACGGCAGGGGCGGCGGTCAGGCGGTACACTCCCCACGAATGGATCCGCTGGACCATGCTCGATCGTCCCTCGATGGCACGAGCTGCGCCGTCTGCGAGGGACCCGTCCCCGATGGATCCGTCCACCTCCTCGCGCGCCGCGACGACCTGATCTTCGTCCAGGTCGATTGCCCGGCCTGCCGGAGCACGACCCTCGCCTTCGTCCTCGCGTCGGACAGCGTCGGCGCGGAGGCCGCGAGGCCCGTCACCGGCGACGACGTTCTCGACATGCATGACCTCCTCGGCGGTTGGCAGGGCGGCCTGCGCGAGCTGCTGGCGAGCGAGTCCGGCCGGCCGAGCGCCGCGTCGTGATCGACCCCGCCTCCACGCCACCCGGCGAGGCCCCGCCTCGCCCGGGTCGGTCGCGCCACCCGGAGTCGACCTGGCCGTCCTTCGCCCACGCCAGCGAGGCCGAGATGTCCCGGATCCTCGACTTCTACGGGGTCCGGTGGCGCTACGAGCCGACGACGTTCCCGATCCTGTGGAACCTCGAGGGCGAGGTCGTCGAGAGCTTCTCGCCCGACTTCTACCTGCCGGAGTTCGATCTCTACCTCGAGATGACAACCCTCAAGCAGAGCCTCGTTCGGAAGAAGAACCGCAAGCTCCGGCGGCTTCGTGAGCTCTACCCGGACGTCCGCATCAAACTGTTCTACGCCCGTGACTTCCGGGCGATGATGCTCAAGTACGGCCGCCTGGGCCTGGCCGAGTCGCTGACCGGGACGTCGGGCCAGCTCGTCGCGGGGACGCTCGCCGGCGAGCCGCCGGGCGCCGAGCCCCAGCCGGCTGGCCGCCGAGACGGAGGCGCGGCCCGCACGCCCGCGGCGGCCCTCGGCCCGGATCGCCGACGGCAACGGCGCTCGAAGCGGCCGAGCGCTGACGTGGAGCTCGCATGACGACCGCGACCGACCTCCACGCCGACATCGGCGAGGTCCTCCTGACCGAGGCCCAGATCCAGGCTCGGGTCGCAGAGCTCGGGGCCCAGGTCTCGGCCGACTACGCCGGCCGGGCGCTGACCCTGGTGAGCGTCCTCAAGGGCTCCCTGCCGTTCATGGCCGACCTGATGCGCTCGATCAGCCAGCCGCTGCGGATCGACCTCATGGAGGTCTCGTCGTACGGTGGCTCGACGACCGAGTCCTCGGGTCTCGTCCGGATCCTCAAGGACCTGTCGTCGAGCATCGAGGGCGAGGACGTCCTGATCGTCGAGGACATCATCGACACCGGCCTGACCCTCAACTACCTGGTCCGCTACCTCCGCGGCAAGAAGCCGGCCTCGCTTCGGATCTGCACCCTCCTCGACAAGCCGGCCCGCCGCCTGGTCGAGATCGAGGTCGACTACATCGGCTTCACGATCCCGGACCAGTTCGTGGTCGGCTACGGGCTGGACTACGGCGAGCTGTACCGCAACCTGCGCTTCGTCGGGGTGCTGCGGCCGGAGGTCTACGCGAGCGGCGGATGAGCATGCATCGACGGCCCGTCGGGCGGGCCCGCATGACCGCAGCGCTCGGGGCGGCCGTCACGCTCGTCGGCTGCGTCCTGCCATGGTGGACGGTGGGCGGCGGGCCGGGCGAGATGACGCCGCTGAGCGGCAACGCCTTCGACTCGCTGGGGATCGTCGTCTTCGTCGCCGCCCTCGTGACGATCGCGCTGATCACCCTCCCGTATGCCACGGAACGGCCCGTGACGGTCGATCGCTGGTCGAGCTACGTGACCGTCGCGGCGATCGCCTGGCTGGCGTTCCTGTACCGCGTGGTCGACCTGTTCCTGCAGCACGCCCTGGCCTTCGATGCGCCCGTCGACGTCCTCAGCCGCATCCCGGGCCTGTGGGTCACGGCCCTTGGCCTGGCGCTCCTGGCGCGGTCGGCCTACGAGCTGTGGCAGGCGCCCTCGGCCCGCTAGCTAGCCGTACGTCCCGACCGCCGGCAGGATGTCGAGGCGGACCCAGCGGACGAGCGTCGGCGGGTCGCCGGGGAAGCGGAAGGCGATGGCGTAGGCGCCGGCGGGCCACGTCGGCCAGCTCTGGGCATGGGTCACCGGCAGCGGGCTCGGTGACGCTTCCGACCGAGGCCCGGGTGGCGCCAGGGTCGCCGGCGGGCCGTACAGGACGCCAAGCGTCGGGATCCCGAGCTGTCCGGTGATCACGACGGGCAGGCCGAGGTCGGTCAGCCGCGGCGATCCGCCATCCGTGACGGCCTCGACGCGGAGGATCTGGGCAGCCGACCCGAGGGCCGACGTCTGGACGAGGCGTCGCGCGCAGACCCCGAGTCCGATGACGTGGGACGACGGGAGTCGCAGGGGGACAACGGCGGGATCAAGGGGGTCGGCGAGCGACGGATCGTCGAGCGTCAGCCAGGTCCGGACCTCGAGCCCGGGGGCGCGCAGCAGGGCGAGAACGCGGTCGCCCTCGGAGCTCATGCAGGCGATGGCGTTCGGATCCCAGATCGCCGGGCTCGGCGCGGCCGCAGCCCCTGAGGCACCGGGCACGATCACCGACGCCACCGCGACGGGCGATGCCCGGACCCCCGCGGTCGGGCCCGCGGCGCTCCCAGGCGCGCCGAACGTCCAGGGCTTCAGGATCGCGAGGCCGACGAGCGCGGCTGCGAGGACGACGACGGCCGAGGTCCCCCGTCGCGGCGGCGACGGGACCGGGACGGTGGCTGGCTCGTTGTCCATGGGGCGCTCACCCGAAGTGGGGACCGCAGTCTATCGCCGGAGCCGCGCAGGGCCGCGGCGACGCCGGCTAGATCTCGCCGAGGTACGACCGCCGGACGTCGGGGTTGGCTTCCAGGTTCTTGGCGGTGTCGGACATGATGACCCTCCCGGTCTGGAGCACGTAGCCGCGGTGGGCGACGTTCAGCGCCTGGAGGGCGTTCTGCTCGACGAGCAGGATCGTGGAGCCGGCCTTGTTGATCTCGCTGATGATCGAGAAGATCTGCTGGACGAGGATCGGCGACAGGCCGAGCGACGGCTCGTCGAGGAGCAGGACCCGGGGGCGGGCCATGAGGGCCCGGCCGATGGCGAGCATCTGCTGTTCGCCGCCGGACAGCGAACCGCCCCGCTGCGAGGCCCGCTCCTTGAGGCGCGGGAACAGCTCGAAGACCCGGGTCATCTCCTCCCGCGCCTCCGCCTGGCTGCGGGTGAAGGCGCCCATCTGGAGGTTCTCGAGGACGCTCAGTCGCGAGAAGATCCGCCGCCCCTCGGGGGCGTGGCCGATCCCGGCCCGGACCAGCGCGTGGGCAGGCGTATTGCTGATGTCCCGGCCTTCGAAGTGGACCGTCCCGACACGAGGGTGAAGGAGCCCGGAGATCGTCTTGAGGATCGTCGTCTTGCCGGCGCCGTTGGCGCCGATGAGGGTGACGATCTCGCCACGCCGCACCTGAAGCGACACGCCGTGGAGGGCCTGGATCCGGCCGTAGTAGGTCTGGACGTCCTGCAGGTCCAGGACGACGTCTGAAGGCGGTGTGGCCGCGGCGCCGTTACCCGGCGCGGCCGGCAGGGCGGCGGTCATCCGGCGGGCTTCCCGAGGTAGGCCTCGATGACCTTGGGGTCATTGCGGATCTCCTCGGGAGTCCCTTCCGCGATCCGCTCGCCATGGTCGAGGACCGTGATCCTGTCGCTGATGCCCATGACGACCTGCATGTGGTGCTCGATGAGCAGGATCGAGATCCCGAGCTCGCCGCGGAGCTTCTGGATGAGGGCCATCATCTCGCCCGTCTCGTTGGGGTTCATGCCGGAAGTCGGCTCGTCGAGGAGGAGCAGGAGGGGCTCGCTGGCGAGGGCCCTGGCGACCTCCAGCCGCCGCTGGTCGCCGTAGGGCAGGTTCTTGGCGAGCTCGTCGCCGCGACCCTTGAGGCCCACGAGGTCGAGCATCTCATCCGCCCGCTGTTCCGCCCACGCCTCCTCGGTCTTGGCGCGCTTCGTGGCGAGGAAGGCGTCGGCCAGGTTGGCGTGGAGCTTGAGGTGCATCCCGACCAGGACGTTCTCGCGGGCCGTCATGTTCGCGAACAGCCGGATGTTCTGGAACGTCCGGCCGATCCCGGCCCGGACCATCTCGTTCGGCCGCGCGCTGCGGAAGATCCCGAGCCGGCCGAGCAACCGGAGGTAGGACGACGGGCGGACGATCGCGGCGAGGAGCATCGCGGCCAGGGCCAGGATCGTGACCAGGACGAGGAGGGCGGTGACGATCCCCAGGCCGGCGGCCTCGCTCGCGGCCGTGAGCAGCGCGATGACGACCGCCGGGATGAACCACGTCACCGGCTCGAGCCAGGCCCGAACCGGGCGACCGATCATCTGCTGGCCGGCCATCTCGACGCCGCCCGAGGTGGGCTCGAGGATCCCGACGACGACGTTGAAGAACGTCGTCTTGCCGGCCCCGTTGGGGCCGATGATGCTGATGATCGCGCCCTTCGGGATCTCGAGGTCGACCTCGCGCACGGCCACCAGCCCGCCGAAGGCCTTGGTGACGCGCTTGGCCGAGAGGACCGAAGCCGCCGGCTGAGGCAGGGAGCCGACCGCGGCGCTCAATCCCCGATCTCCTGGGTCGCCGGCGCGAGGTCAGTCTCCTCGGCCGCGCCTTCGTGCAGCTCGCGCCGCCGGCGTTGACTCGGGAACAGGCCTTCCGGTCGTAACAGCATCATCCCGACCAGGGCGAGGCCATACAGCAGGAACTGGTACTGGACGAAGTCGATGTCCTTCAGGACCGGGATCTGCTGGGCTGAGAAGAACTGGTTGAGCTGCTTGAGGACGACGGCCTGGATCGTGTACAGCGTGAAGGCGCCGAGCACGACCCCCCAGATGTTGCCCATCCCGCCCAGGACGACCATCGCCAGGACGGTGAACGAGACCGTGAACAGGAACTGGTTCGGGTCGACGTTGCCGAGCTTGGAGGCGCTGAACACGCCCGCGAAGCCGGCCGTCGTGGCCCCCATCGCGAAGGCGAGCAGCTTCGTCGTGATGGTGTTGATGCCGCTGCTCGCCGCGGCGAGCTCGTCCTCCCGGATCGCCATCCAGGCGCGTCCGAGGCGGGAGCCCTGGAGGCGGTAGATGAAGACCATGACGACCGCAAGGATCAGGATCATCGTCCAGAAGAACGGGTACGGGTCGATGAACGTGAACTTGACGCAGAAGTCGCCGATGCACGGCAGCTGCGGCTGGGCGATGCCGCCCATGCCGTTCGTGCCACGGGTGTAGGTGTCCGAGTTGAGGAAGATCGCCGGGACGATCTCGCCGAAGCCCAGCGTGACGATCGCCAGGTAGTCGCCGCGGAGGCGCAGCGTCGGCGCTCCGAGGAGCGTCCCGAACAGCGCGGCGACGGCCGCCCCGACGATCAGCATCGGCCAGAACGGCAGGTCGAGGTGGGTGATCGCCTGGGGCGACGCGGCGAACGCGAAGGTGTACGACCCGATCGCGAAGAACGCGGCGTAGCCCAGGTCGAGGAGGCCTGCGAAGCCGACGACGATGTTCAGGCCGAGGGCCAGCAGGATGTAGATCCCCGAGAGGGCGAAGCCGTTCACCCAGACGCCCTGCTGCTGGAAGGTGCTGAGCGGCGGGATCAGCACGCCGAACTGCAGCGCCAGGCCGATGAGCACCCACGTCACGAGGATCGCGAGCGAGCGGTGCTCGTCCCACAGCCAGGCGATCCGGTCGCGGACCCCGCCGCCGCTCGCGGCGACCTGCGCCGTCATGCCCGCTCTCCGAGGGCCTGCCCGAACAGGCCGCTCGGCCGGAAGACGAGGACCAGGATCAGGACGGTGAAGACCGCGACCTCCGACCAGCGGTTGTAGCCCACCTGCGCCGCGGCGACCTCGATGAAGGCGATGATGAAGCCGCCGACCGCGGCGCCCATCGTGTTGCCGATGCCGCCCAGGACGGCGGCCGTGAAGGCCTTGAGGCCGGTGTAGAAGCCGAGCTGGAACTGGACGCTGCCGAAGTACAGGCCGTAGATGACCCCGCCGGCGCCGGCGAGCGCGGCGGCGATGAAGAAGGTGATCGCGATCGTCTGGTTGATGTCGACGCCCATCAGCTCGGCCGCCTCGCGGTCCTGGGCGGTCGATCGCATCGCGCGGCCCAGCCTCGTCCGGCCGACGAAGGCCTGAAGGACGGCCATCAGGCCGATGGCCACCACGACCATCGTCAGGTTCAGGCCGCGGAGGACACCGCCGGTCACCTGCAGCCCGAGCACGTTGAACGTGTCGATGGACAGGACGTCGACCCGCGGGAAGATCTGCGGCGTCGGGTGGGGCGACGGCCCGAACAGGGCCTGGATGACGTTCTCCAGGATGAACGACACGCCGATGGCCGTGATGAGCGGCGCCAGGCGGGGGGCGTGGCGCAGCGGCCGGTAGGCGAAGCGCTCGATGACCACCCCGATCAGGCCCATGAACAGCATCACGGGCACGACGACGATGAGCAGGACCCCGGCCAGCTCGAGGGGATTGCTGATCGGCCGATCCGCGAGGCCGAGGGGCGTCGTCAGGACCCACAGCGAGGCGAAGGCGCCGACCATGAACACGTCGCCGTGGGCGAAGTTGATGAGCTCGATGATCCCGTAGACGAGCGTGTACCCGAGCGCCACGAGCGCGTAGATCATCCCGTTCGAGAGGCCGATGACCGTCACCTGCGCGAAGCGCTGCGGCTCGTCGATCGCGGACCCGACGAGCCAGTAGCCGACGGCGAGCAGGATGAGGGCGCCGAAGATCCAGCGCAGGAGGTCAGAGGGCGAGTATCGCCTGGGCCGGAAGACGGGTGCGGGGGCGGAGACCTCGGTCACGTCGTTCGAATC
>DATEZX010000297.1:0-2099 GCA_035255225.1 Candidatus Limnocylindrales bacterium | reverse complement strand
GCCGTGGTGCCCCGGCGAGGATCACGCGCCCAGCGAACGAGGCGCGGGCGGCCGGCGTCTGACCGCAGTACCCGCGACACGCAGCTGCAAGCGGCCGCCGTCGAGCCTACGGCCGCCGTCGAGCGCGAACGTAGCGGTGATCGATCGTCCCCGAGACTGCCGGTCACGCGCCATTCGCCTTGCGATGGCCTCCTCGGCCGCCGGCGACGGGCGCGACCGTCCGGCTAGCGGACGGTCGGAGGAGGGCGGGACCGGCCGGGCGACCGAGTCCCAAGGGAGGGAACGTGACGACACGTGGTCGCCGCGTCAGGCGGACTGTCGCAGGCGCGGTGTCTCGCAGTCGCTTCCATCCTCGTGGCCGGACCTTGCAGCGGCATCGCAGGGCAGCGGTCAAGCGGGTGCGGTGCACGGCGGTGCAGGCTGGCGCTGACGCGACGCTGGCGACGTGATCCGCCGGCCGCTCAGACCCGGATCGTCACCTCCAGCGGGCCGTCGCGCCGCAGGACTTCGGCACTGGTGGTCGTGCCGCGCCAGCGATGGAACAGCAGGTCGACCGTGCGCTCGCCGACCCGGAGGTCGTGGACCGTGACCTTGCCCAGCCAGCCGGGCAGGTGGGGCCGATCGAGGTCCAGCCGCCCGTCGGCGGCCTCGGCGCGCATCCCGAGCATCGTCTGGAGCAGGAACAGCGGCGTGGCGGCGCTCCAGGCCTGCGGCGAGCAGGCGACCGGATAGGGCACCGGCGTCGCCGCGACGTCCCGGTCGAAGCCGCAGAACAACTCCGGCAGCCGGAAGTCCGGCGAGTGCTGGGCGGCCTCGAAGATCCGCGATGCGATCCGGTCGGCGGCCTCGTGCCGCCCTGCCCGTTTCAGCCCGGCGGCGATGATCGCGTTGTCGTGCGGCCAGACCGTGCCGACGTGGTAGCCCACCGGGTTGAAGCCGGGCTGGCCCTTGGCGTACGTCCGGATGCCCCAGCCGCAGTCCAGCGACGGGTCGAGGAGGCGGTCGACGACCGGTCCGACCCGCTCGGGCGGCACGATCCCGCTCCAGAGGCAGTGGCCGGCGTTCGAGGCGATGGCGCCGATCTGGCGCTTGTCGGCGTCGAGGCCCATCGCGTAATAGCCGACGTCGTCCATCCAGAACGCGGCGTCGAAGCGCTCCCGGAGGGCGGCGGCGTCGGCCTCGAGGCGGTCGGCCAGGGCCCGCTCGCCGAGTCGTCGGGCCAGCCCGGCGATCCGCAGCTTCGCGTCGTAGACGTAGCCCTGGACCTCGACGAGCGCGATCGGCGCCTGGGCGAGGCTGCCGTCGCGGTGGCGGACCGAGTCACCGGAGTCCTTCCAGCCCTGGTTGATCAGCCCGCGCGCGGCCCGGCGCCGGTACTCGACGAAGCCGTCGCCGTCGAGGTCGCCCCAGCGATCGATCCACTCCAGTGCGGCCAGGGCGTTGGGCCACAGCGAGCGAACCATCTCGAGGTCGCCGGTCCAGCGGTGCGTCTCCTCGAGGAGGATCAGCCACAGGGGCGTCGCGTCGACGCTGCCGTAGTACGGCCGGTGCGGCAGCTCGCCGGTCCTCGCCAGCTCGCCGACCCGGAGCTCGTGGAGGATCTTGCCGGGTTCCATGTCGCGGTCCGGGTCGTCCTCGGTCGCCTGCCAGTCGGCGAGGACGCGGAGCGTCTCGATCGCGATGCCGGG
This sequence comes from Candidatus Limnocylindrales bacterium, assembly GCA_035255225.1. Classification (GTDB taxonomy): domain Bacteria; phylum Chloroflexota; class Limnocylindria; order Limnocylindrales; family CSP1-4; genus UBA5189. The sequence continues at coordinate 411 of DATEZX010000297.1, read as the reverse complement.
CATGAACGGCACCGATTCGAGGGCCGTGACGATCGAATCGCGCCCGAAGAGCGTCGCGAACCACGGCACGCCGGCAGCGAGGTAGTGCTCACCGGCGCGGGGCCCATCGTTCTGGAGGAGCCGGAGGTCGGCGATCCCGCGGCGGATCGCGAGGTCGAGCAGCTCGCCGTCCGAACGGATCCGGGCGCAGCGGTCGTGCCAGGCCGTGTACTCGGCCTCGGCGACCTCGACGGGTCGAACCGCATCGGAGGCGGCGTCGCGCCCGCCCGCGCGCGCCAGCCGGGTCGGAATGCGCTCGCGATGCGCCGACGAGCCGGGCGCGGCTCGGAGGTCCGTCGTGACCTGCCAGGCGAGATCCACCGAGGCACCGGGCTCGATGTCCCGTCGCCAGCGCACCCGGACCGAGCCCTC
>DATEZX010000296.1:0-6822 GCA_035255225.1 Candidatus Limnocylindrales bacterium | reverse complement strand
CGGGCGATGTTGGCCCTCGGCCAGGTGGTCGCTGCCGCCCCGGATGCCGAGCTGGTCGAGCGTGCCGGCGCGCTGTTCGGGCGCGCCTTCCCGGCCGCGAGCCGGGTCGCCTCGCCGCGGGCCCAGGCGTCAGTGATCCTGGGCTGTGCGGCCGTGAGCGCTGCGGGCCCGCCGCCGCGCCCCCGGAAGCGCAACGCGCCCGAGTTCGGACCGACGGCCCTGATGCGCAACCTCGCGACCAGCCTGCATGCCCGATTCCTCGCCTTCGCGCGGCCCGGCTGGCCGTGGCCGGAGGAGACGCTCACCTACGAGAACGCCGTGCTCCCGCGAGCGATGATCGTGGCCGGCTCGGCCCTGGGTGCCTCGACGATGCTGGCGATCGGCCTCCAGGTCCTCAACTGGCTCATCCGGGTCCAGACCGCGTCCGAGGGGCACCTCTCGCCGATCGGCAACGGCTGGTGGCCTCGCGGCGGGATCCGGTCCCGCTTCGACCAGCAGCCGATCGAGGCGACCGCCCTCCTGCTCGCCGCCGAGGCGGCCCTCGCGGCCACCGGCAAGCCGCGCTACGGAGCGGCGATGGAGCAGGCCTACGCCTGGTTCCTCGGCGCAAACGACCTGGGCCTGCGGCTCGTCGAACCCGCTCGCGGCGCCGGCCGCGACGGCCTGACCGCGAATGGCGTGAACACCAACGAGGGCGCCGAGTCGACCCTCATGTGGCTCATCGCGGCCGAGCACATCCGCCTGCTTCGCGGCGAGGCCGCGCCGGTCGGTTTGACGCGCGCCCGGAGCATCGCCCTGGGGTCGCCGGGCGGATCGCTCGAGACGGCATCGCCGAGCCTGGGCACGCTCGCCGCCACCGCCGGATGACGAGGTCCGAGCCGCTGTTCGTTCGGTTCGCCGCGAACCCGATCCTCACGGCGGCCGACGTGCCGTACCCGGCGAACACGGTCTTCAACCCGGGTGCCACGCGGGTCGGGGACCAGACAGCGCTCCTGGTGCGGGTGGAGGATCTCCGCGGGATCTCGCAGCTCCACGTCGCTCGGAGCCCCGATGGCGAGACGGACTGGCGCTTCGATCCCGAGCCCCTCCTCAAGGCCGACGTCGATCGCGACCCGGAGGAGACGTGGGGCTGCGAGGATCCCCGCCTGACCTGGCTGCCGGAGCGCGAGGAATGGGCGATCGCCTACACGGCGTACAGCCGCCGTGGCCCGCTCGTTTCGCTCGCGACGACCCGCGACTTCAGGAGCGCCGTCCGCCTGGGCCCGGTCATGCCCCCCGAGGACAAGGACGCCGCCCTCTTTCCGCGGCGGTTCGGGGGCCGCTGGGCGATGATCCACCGCCCGTCGCCACTCCGCGGGGGTGCCCACATGTGGCTGTCGTACTCGCCCGACATGCGCCACTGGGGCGATCACAAGCTGCTGCTCGAGGCGCGGGACGGTGCGTGGTGGGACGCCGGCAAGATCGGGATCGGCCCGCCGCCGCTCGAGACCCCGGACGGCTGGCTGATCATGTACCACGGTGTCCGGCTGACGGCGGACGGCCCGATCTACCGGGTCGGGCTCGCGCTCCTCGATCTCGAAGACCCGGGCACGGTCCTGCGCCACCTCGATGAGTGGGTGTTTGGTCCGGAGGCGCCGTACGAGATCAGCGGCGACGTCGGCCGAGTCGTCTTCCCGTGCGGCTGGATCCACGACGAGACGACAGACCGACTGCTTCTGTACTACGGCGCCGCGGACACGGTCGTCGGCCTGGCCACCGCCAGGTTCAGCGACGTCATGGCACTGGTGCTGGGCTCGCCGCGGCTGACCGCTCGCGGCTGAGGAGCGTTCGCGTCCGTCTCCGCGGCAGCCGTTGACGGGAAGAGGGAGAAGGACCGGGATCTGACCCAAACGCGGACATGCCTCAGAGGAACTGCCGTAGGGCGCCAGCCGGAAGGCTGGAACTCGAGTGGCTCAAGGATCCCGTCGGAAGCGGGCCGACCGCCGCAGTCGACCGTGACCCCGTTCGCGCAGCGCGGCCCAGTCGCTGCGGTACCGGCGGGACGTGCCGCGAGGCGACGGCCCGTGGCTCTCTCGCCTCGGGCTCAGGGCTGCAATCCGGGTCTCAGCCTCCGAGCTCCTTCGAGGCCATTGCCGTGCCTTCGACGCGCGCGGCGATTTTCGCGAACGCCGTGTCGCGCGACGTCGACGTATCGTCGCCGAAGGGCGAGAAGCCACAGTCGTCGGTTGTGCCGAGGTAAGCCGGGTTGATGAAGCGAGCGGCCTCCAGGACGCGGTCGCAGACCTCGGCGGGCGTCTCAATGCGCGGGTTGATCGGGTCGGTGACGCCGACGAAGATCCGCCGGCCAGCGGTGGCATGCTCGCCGAGCATCCGCAGGACGCTGGGACGGTCGGCCTCGCCGGCGAGCTCGATGTAGAAGCTGCTGACGTTCATCCGGAACAGGGTCGGGAGCAGTTCCTGGTACGGCACGTCGGCACTGTGCGTCGAGTCCCGATCCCCTCCCGGGCAGGTATGGACGCCGACCCGGCTCCGCTCGTCCTCCGTGAGTTGCGCCAGGACGCGGTTGTTGAGGTCGACGAAGGTGTCCAAGAGCCCCTTGGTCGGGTCGAGCTTGAGCGAGAGGCGCGCCTCGGTGAAGTCGATCTGCACGATCGCTCCACGGGCGAGACATTCGCGGATCTCGGACGCCGCCTCCGACACGAGGTCGTCCAGGAATGCCTCGCGCGTGTACCCCGGCACCCCGGCCGACGGGTACATGAGGCTGATGAGCGAGGCCGAGATGACAGCCTGCTTGAGCTGCGCGGTGGTGTAGGGTCGGGCCGCGTCGAGGTAGGCCGACGCCTTCGTGGCGTACCGGAACGGTCCCGCGTTGATCTGCGGCAGCTGCCGCGTGTGGCCGTCCCTGAACGGGATGACGACTCCGCCGGGAACGAAGTTGGCGAGGCCCGCGACTGGATAGGTGGCGAAGCTCGGTTTGCGCTGCTCGCCGTCGGTCACGACCGTCGAGCCGGTCGCTTCGAACCGCTGCAGTGTGTCGCGCACCGCGTCGTCGAGCCGGGCTTCGAGCTCCGCCTGAGGGATCTGTCCGGCGGCGGACGCCTCCATCGCTAGCTGGAGTGCCAGTGGACGCGGAATGCTCCCGATCGGTTCGCTCGGCAGTGTCATGCACCGATCATACCGAGCCGCGGGCCGCCGCCGTCCTTGTCCGGTGTGCGTCAGATCGCCGGCCAATCTGCAGTCATCCCGCGCTCGCGTTGACGCCTTACCCGGCAATCCCGATAATTCCACTCGGGATTACGCAACCACCTCCAGAACGGCCGCGGAGCCTCGGAGAGCGCCTTGACCACCGAACCGACGACCCAGAAGCCGACCACTCGCGAGCTCGTCACCGACCGCCGCGACGAGTACGCCTTCCACGACGACATCGTCTACCTCAAGGAGACGAAGCGCGGCCTCACCCGCGACACCGTCGAGGAGATCAGCCGCTTCAAGGACGAGCCGGAGTGGATGCTCAAGCTCCGCCTGCGGGCCTACGACCACTTCCTCAAGCGGCCGATGCCGATGTGGACCGACGGCCTCGACAAGATCAACTTCGACAACATCGTCTACTACCGCAAGCCGTCGGAGCGCGAAGAGAGGTCGTGGGACGACGTCCCCGACAAGATCAAGGCGACCTTCGAGAAGCTCGGGATTCCTGAGGCCGAGCGCAAGTTCCTTGCCGGCGTCGGCGCCCAGTACGACTCCGAGGTCGTGTATCACAACGTCCGCGAGGAGCTCTCGAAGATCGGCGTCGTGTTCATGGGCACCGACCAGGGCCTCAAGGAATACCCCGAGATCTTCAAGGAGTACTTCGGCACGGTCGTGCCGGCCGAGGACAACAAGTTCTCTGCGCTCAACGGGGCGGTCTGGTCGGGCGGCTCGTTCGTGTACGTCCCGAAGGGCGTCGAGGTGCCCCTCCCGCTGCAGGCCTACTTCCGCATCAATGGCGAGAACACCGGCCAGTTCGAGCGGACGCTGATCGTGGTCGACGAGGGCGCCAAGGTCCACTACATCGAGGGTTGCACCGCCCCGATCTACGCGACCGAGTCGCTCCACGTGGCCGTCGTCGAGGTCGTCGCGCTGCCCGGCTCGAAGGTCCGCTACACGACCATCCAGAACTGGTCGAACGACGTCTACAACCTCGTCACCAAGCGGGCCCACGCCTACGAGCACGCCACGGTCGAGTGGATCGATGCCAACACCGGCTCCCGCAAGACCGTGAAGTTCCCGAGCATCTACCTCCGCGGCGAGGGCGCCAGCGCGGACATCATCTCCGTCGCGGTCGCCGGCAAGGGCCAGCATCAGGACACCGGCGCGAAGGCGATCCACCTCGCGAAGAACACGACTTCGCGGATCGTGTCGAAGTCGGTCTCGAAGGACGGTGGCCGCGCGACCTACCGCGGCAACCTCAAGGTCGCGCCCGGCGCGACCGGGGTCGTGGCGAGCGTCCGCTGCGATGCCCTGATGCTCGACGACCAGAGCCGCAGCGACACGTACCCGTACATCGACATCCAGGAAGACGACACGACGATGACCCACGAGGCCACCGTCGGGAAGATCAGCCAGGACCAGATCTTCTACCTGATGAGCCGCGGCCTGACCGAGAACGAGGCCCAGAACCTCGTCATCCAGGGCTTCCTCGAGGTCTTCACGAAGGAGCTCCCGATGGAGTACGCCATCGAGTTCAACCGCCTCGTGAAGCTCGAGATGGAGGGCTCGCTCGGGTGACCTCGACCTCCGCCCAACGGGAGGAGGCCGTCCCCGCCTCGAGCGCCGACACGCCGACGCCGCGAGAGCGGCCGTCTCGCGCGCCGCGTCGCGGCCCGTCCGACCTGCCGTTCCGCTTCGCGGATCGCGGTCTCGCGCTGGCGCTGGCCGCCGAGCGCGACGAGCCGGCGTGGCTGCGGGACGAGCGGCTCGCGGCCTGGCAGGCCTTCGAGGCGCTGCCCGTCGAGTCGAACCAGCTCTACACCCCGTACGTCGACCTCCGGGGCGCCGACCTGTTCGAGGTCCGGCCCTACGTGACCGACGCCCCGGCCGGGCTCGGCGACGACCTCGAAGGGCTGCGCCTGCCAGACGGGGTCCACGTCGAGACCTTCGGGCAGTGGCTCGAGCGCGATCCGGCGAGCTTCCGGGCGGCGATCGATGGCGCGGCGGGCCTGCCGGCCGACGACAAGCTGGCGATGCTCGCCCGGGGCTTCTGGAGCCACGGCCGCCACGTCGAGGTGCCGGCGGGGGTGGCGCTCGAGGCACCGATCGTCCTGCGGTGGCGCGCCGGCGCTCCGGGGCGGGCGCTCGTCACGCGGACGTTCATCAGCCTCGGGGAGGGCGCCTCGGGCTCGATCGTCGAGGAGCAGCTCGACAGCTGTCCGCCGGTCGAGTGCGCCGAGGGCGAGCCCGTCCCGCAGAGCCTCTTCCACGGCACGACCGAGGTCGTCCTCGGCCGCGATGCGTCCCTGGCTCTGGCGTCGGTCCAGCAGCTCGGCGACCAGCAGGTGGCGTTCCAGCACCGCCACGCCTCGATCGGCCACGGGGCGTCCCTCCACTGGGCTCTTGCCCAGCTGGGCGGCCGGCTCGTCCGGAGCCGGGTCGACAATCGCCTCGTGGGCGACCATGCCTCGGTGGAGCAGGTCGAGATCGTGTTCGGGTCGGGCGACCAGCTCTTCGACCTGACCTCGTACACGCGGCACATCGGCCGCGACACGACCGGCAACCTGCTGTCGAAGGGCGTGCTCCTCGATCGCGCGCGGTCCTATCTCAAGGGCCTGATCACGATCGAGAAGAGCGCCGTCGGCACGGACTCGTTCCTCGGCGAGTTCGGGATGAACCTCTCGAAGGCGGCCCGCTCCGTCGCGATCCCGTCGCTCGAGATCGACCAGCCGGACTGCCGGCGCGCCGCCCACTCGTCCTCGGTCGGCCCGATCGACCCGACGCAGCTGTTCTACCTCGAGAGCCGCGGCATCCCACCCGACGAGGCCCGCAAGTTCGTGGTCCTCGGCTTCCTCGAGCCGGTCGTCGCCCGGGTGCCGCTCGACGGTGCCCGTGAAGATCTCCGCCGTCTCCTCGAAGAGAAATGGGCGGCCGGCCTCGCATCGCCGCGCGCCGCGGCACCCGCCGCGTAGAAGCCCGAGGTGCGGCGGGTCGATCTCCTCGCGCTCGACGAGGTGCCGGAGGGCACGCTGAAGATGGCCTACGTCGATGGCACCGACCAGGTCGTCGTCGTCCACACCGGCGGCGAGGTGCGGGCCTTCCAGGGCATCTGCACGCACGAGTACTTCGAGCTCGACAAGGGCTTCCTGACCGGTGGCGGATCGCCCGGCGCGAACGGCCAGCCGGCCGGGACGCTGACCTGCGCGCTCCACCTGTCGCGCTTCGACCTCGCGACGGGCGAGGCGCTCGATCCGCCCGCCGAGCTGCCGCTCGCTCAGTACGCGGTCGTCATCGCGGACGGGCGGGTGCTGATCGAGATCGACGACGGGCCGTTGCCCGTCAACGAGTAGTCGCGGGACGCGCGGGTAGCGGTCGGGCGGGCGGTGCGCCGCGCGGGTCGCCCGGCGGCAGCGAGCGGGGCCGCGCCAGCGAGAACCTGTCGTCCACGGCGGCGTCCGCCGCGCCGTCGAGGCGGTCGATGACGTAGCTGCCGATCCGCGGCCCGTGCTTGAAGGCGTGGCCGGAGCCGCCACCCACGAGCCAGGCGTTCTCCCACTCCGGGTGGCGGTCGATGAGCCAGTGCGTGTCCGGCGTCGTCTCGTACTGGCAGACACGAGTCTCGACGACCGGCTC
>DATEZX010000295.1:0-3731 GCA_035255225.1 Candidatus Limnocylindrales bacterium | reverse complement strand
GGCGCGACCGACGCTCGCTCGCCCTGCTGGTCGTGGCGCCGCTCGTCATCGTGGCCCTCCTCGGCTGGGTCCTCCGCGACCAGAAGCAGGCGTCCGTGGAGATCCTCGTCGTCAACCAGGCGGGCGTCGTCGGGGATCGGGTCGTGTCGGCGCTCCAGGCGGCCGCGACGGACGCCGACAACGGCACCGGGGTCGGGACCGCGGACTCCCGGGACGCCGCGGTCGAGGCCCTCAAGAACGGCCAGGCCGACCTGGCGCTCGTCATCCCGTCGTCGTTCCTGGCCGACGCCACGGCCGGGAAGTCACCGGTCCTGACGATCATCACCGAGGGCACGGATCCGGCGGCCGAAGGCGGCGCCTTCGCGAGCCTCCAGTCGCTGCTGCCGGCGGTCGCCCGAAGCATCGCGCCGGCCGGCGTGACGCCGCCGATCGTGCCGACGGTCCAGCGCGAGACGGTCTACCTCTCCCCGAGCGCGGACCAGCTCGACGTCCTGGCCCCGGTGTTCCTCGGCCTGTTCGCCTACTTCTTCGTGTTCATCCTGACCGGCGTGAGCTTCCTGCGCGAGCGAGTCGGGGGGACGCTCGAGCGGCTCCTCGCGACACCGGTCACCCGCGGCGAGATCGTCGTCGGCTACAGCCTCGGGTTCAGCGTCTTCGCGACGGTCCAGGTCCTGATCATGACGCTGTACGTGCTCGGGCGGCTGGACATCCCGACGATCGGGCCGATCGGCGCCTTCACGATCGGCCTCAACGTCCAGAGCACCGGCAGCCCGCTCATCGCGTTCTTCGTCGCCTTCCTCCTCGCCGTCGGCGCCGTCAACCTGGCGATCTTCCTCTCGACGTTCGCCCGAACCGAGCTCCAGATCGTCCAGTTCATCCCGATCGTCATCGTCCCCCAGGGGCTCCTCGGCGGGATCTTCTGGCCGATCGACCGCCTGCCGGACGTCCTGCAGTGGATCGCCCACGTGCTGCCGGTGACGTACGCCGTCGACGCGCTGCGGGAGGTCATGCTCAAGGGCGCGGACATCGGGAATGCCGCCGTCCAGACAGATCTGCTCGTCCTGGTCGGGATCGCGGTCGTGTTCGTCGTGCTCGCCAGCCTGACGATCAAGCGCGAGGTCGCGTAGCCGAGGCCCGGGGTCGATATCCTCGACCCGTGGAATCGCATCCGACGGATCCTGGCCTTGTCATCGCCCTCGACGGGCCGGCGTCGTCCGGCAAGAGCAGCGTCGGCGCGGCGGCTGCCGCGGAGCTGGGCTACCGGTTCTGCGACACCGGCCTCCTGTACCGGGCCGTCACCTGGCTGGCCCTCCAGCGCGAGATCGATCCCGAGGCGCCCGGCGGAGCCGAGGCGCTCGTCGCGCTCGTGCCGGAGGTGCAGCTCGTCGACGTCGGCGACGGCCGCCTGGCCCGCGTGGCGATCGACGGCGTCGACGAGACGGTCGAGGTCCACGTCCCCGAGGTCGACGTGGCGGTCTCGGCCGTCTCCCGCGTGCCGGAGCTTCGGGCGGCCCTGCTCGAGCGCCAGCGCGCGATCGCGGCCGGCGGCCGGATCGTCATGGCGGGGCGGGACATCGGCACGGTCGTGCTGCCCCAGGCGGACCTGAAGCTCTTCCTCGACGCGTCAGTCGAGGAGCGGGCGCGACGGCGGCGCCTGGAGCGTGGCGTCGCCGCGCAGAGCGGCGAGGCGTTCGAGATCCTCACCGAGCTGCGGCGCCGCGACCGGATGGACTCGACTCGGCCGGTCGCGCCGCTCCGGGCCGCGCCGGACGCGATCGTCATCCGGACCGACGGCAACGCCTTCGAGACGACGGTCGAGCTGGTCGTCGGCGAGATCCGAACGCGCGAGGCCGAGGTCGCGACCCGGCGGGCCGAGGAGGCCGCGGCGAGGGCAGCGGCGGAGGCGGCAGCCCGGGAGGCGGAGGAAGCCGCAGCGAGGGCAGCGGCAGCTGCCAGGGAGGCCGCCGGGGCCACCACTCACGAGGCGGCCGGGAGCACGCCGGGCAGCAGCCCTGCGGCCGCGCCTGCTCGGACGCGCCGCCCGCCCGCGAAGCCGACGCCGATCGCGAGCCGCCTGAACTGGTTCAACTGGACGAGCGGCCTCGTCCTCCGCACCCTCACCCGGATCATCGTCCGGATGCGGGTCGAGGGCGACCCGGGAGCCGTCCCGCGAACCGGACCCGTGATCATCGCCGGCAACCACGCCTCGAGCGCCGACCCCGTGCTCATCGGGGCGTTCCTCAACAAGCGCCTCGGCCGGCCCGTCAACTGGCTCGGCAAGCGCGAGCTCGTCGAGATGCCGCTGCTCGGACCGTTCTTCAGGCTCATCCCGGTCCATCCCGTGTCGCGGGACTCGGCCGACCTCGAGGCGTTCCGTGCGGCGATGCGGATCCTCGAGTCCGGCAACATCCTGGCGATCTTCCCGGAGGGCACCCGCAGCCTGGACGGGGCGCTCCAGCCGGTCCGCGAGGGCGCGGGCGTGCTCGCGCTCCGAAGCGGCGCGCCCGTCATGCCGGTCGCGATCATCGACAGCGACCTCATGTGGCCGAAGGGCCGGAGGATGCCGCGCTTCGGAAGGCGCGTGACGGTCCGCTGGGGCAAACCGTTCAAGGTCACCGACGAGCTGCCGGGCCTCGCCGCGATGCCGCGCCGCGAGGCCAATCACGCCGCGACCCACCTGATCATGACCCGTATCGCCGAGCTGCTCCCGCCGCGCCAGCGTGGCGTCTTCGCCGATGCCGTCGCGGAGGCGCGCGCTGCGCGGGAGCCCGCGTAGCCGGGTCGAAACCCGACCCCGTGCGATACTCGAACGAGCCATGGGGACCGTCGAGGCCATCTGGATCGCGAAGCGCACCGGCTTCTGCTATGGCGTGCGCGAGGCGATCGACAAGGCCAAGGAAGCGAGCGCCGCGGGCAAGCCCACGAGCACCCTCGGCCAGGTCGTCCACAACGAGGGCGTCATCCGGGACCTCGAGGCGCTCGGCATCGCCACGGTCGAGGCGCTCGACGACGTCACCACCGGTGCCGCGGTCGTCATCCGCGCGCATGGCGTTCGACCCGAGGTCATGGCTCGCGCCGAGTCGCGGGGCCTCGAGGTCATCGACGGCACCTGCACCTGGGTGATCCAGGAGCAGAAGGAGCTCCAGCGCCTCGTCGAAGAGGGCTACACGATCGTCCTGCTCGGGACCCCCAGGCACCCCGAGGTGGTCGGCCTCCTCGGCTTCGCGCCGGATGCGGTCGTCGTCGACGAGGAGGAGGACTGGGACCGGATCCCGCATCGCAAGAAGATGGCCCTCCTGTCCCAGAGCACCCAGCCGCCCTGGAAGTTCGAGAAGCTCGCGGCGTTCATGGTCGGCCGGAGCCACGAGCTCAAGATCGTCAACACCGTCTGCCCGGTCACGATCCGGCGCCAGCAGGACACGCTCGAGACCGCCCGCGAGGTCGACCTGATGGTCGTCGTCGGCGGTCGCTCCTCGGCGAACACCAAGGAGCTGACCCGGCTGTGCGGCATCGCCGGGACGGCGGCGATCCAGATCGAGTCGGTGCGCGACCTCACCGACGCGGGTGCGTTCGACGGCGCGAAGGTCGTCGGCGTCACGGGCGGGACCTCGACCCCGATCGAGGATCTCCACGCCGTTGCCCAGCGGATCCTCGAGCTGGCCGGGACGACGGCAGCCGCCGCCAGCGCGACGCGTCTCGCCGACGAAGCCTTCGCCATCGCGGCCACGCCA
>DATEZX010000294.1:0-5233 GCA_035255225.1 Candidatus Limnocylindrales bacterium | reverse complement strand
GACCTCGCCGGCCGGCCCGAGGACGAGGAGCTCTACCTGACGTTCGTGTCGTTCGCCATCCCGCCGACCGTGCTCGCGGTTCGGACGGCGGACGGGGCGGTGCGCGAGGTCCGACGCGCGGATGGCGGCGGCTCGCTGCCGTGGGATCCGGCCGACTTCGTCACCGAGCAGGTCTTCGTCGCCTCGGCAGACGGCACGCGGATCCCGCTGTTCCTGGCCCACCGGCGCGACGTCGAGCCCACTGGTGACGTCCCGACGCTGCTCGTCGGCTACGGCGGCTTCCACATCGCCATGGGTCCCGCGTTCAAGCCCGAGGGGCTGCTGTGGATGGAGCGCGGGGGCCTCCTCGCCCTCGCCTCGCTTCGCGGCGGCTCCGAGTACGGGAAGGCCTGGCACGACGCCGGCCGGCTGGCCAACAAGCAGAACGTCTTCGACGACTTCGCGGCCTGCGCCCGCTGGCTCGCCTCGTCCGGCTGGACGCGGCGCGAGCGGATCGCCATCAGCGGTCGCTCGAACGGCGGCCTCCTCGTTGGCGCGAGCATCACCCAGCATCCCGAGCTGTTCGGCGCGGCCGTCGGTGAGGTCGGGGTCATGGACATGCTCCGCTTCCACCGCTTCACGATCGGCTGGGGCTGGACGAGCGACTACGGCTCACCCGACGACCCCGAGCAGTTCCGCTGGCTGCTGGCCTACTCGCCGCTCCACAACTGCGGGCCGGCGGAGTACCCGCCGACGCTCCTGACGACGGGCGACCACGACGACCGCGTCGTCCCCGGCCACACCCTCAAGTTCGCGGCCGCGCTCCAGGCTGCCCAGCAGGGCGATGCCCCGATCCTCGTTCGGATCGACACCGATGCCGGCCACGGCGAGGGCAAGCCGGTCAGCAAGCTCATCGACGAGCGGGCCGATGTCCTGACCTTCCTGGAGATGACGATCGGGGCTCCGACACCCTCGAGCGGCGCCTGATCGACTCAGGCGCCCGAGACGGCGGCGACGACCTTGCGAATGCGCTCCGCCCGGGTCTCGGGGCGGCGCGCCAGGGCGATCGAGGCCAGGTGGAGCTTCCTGCTCGACGGCGGCAGCGCGTCGAACGCGGCAGAGGCGCCCGCGACGGCCGCCAGGGCGCCGGCCAGGTCGGCCGGGACCTCGAGACGCTCGACGCCGTCGAGCGTCTCCCAGGAGCCGTTCGCCTTGGCCCGCTCGATCGCCGCCAGGCCGGCGGGCAGCATGCGGCCCTCGCGGGTCAGTCGCTCGACCCGGGCCTTGTTCGACGCCGCCCAGACGCTCCGCGCCTTCCGTGGCGCGAAGTACAGGCGGCCGCGCTCCTCGTCGAGGGTCCCGCCCGTGCTGTCGACCCAGCCGACGCAGAGCGCCTCCTCGATCGCGGCCTCGTAGTCCAGGCCGACGCGGCCGGACCTCGGTCGCCAGGTGACCAGCCAGACACCGCGAGCCGTCGCGTGGTTGGCCTCCAGCCACCCGCGCCACGCGGCCCGGTCGTCGAACTGGATCTGGGGCGCCTCGTCGAGCGAGCCCACCGGCATCTCCTCGCTGCGGGCTTCGATCGTACCGTTCGGCCCGGCCTCGCCGCGCCGAGCGACTCTGGTCTCGACCGCGCCAGTCCTGCTCTCCTGCATGTGACAGGAGGACCACCACGATGCCCAGAGCCCTGATCGTCCATGCCAGCCGCCACGGCGCAACCGCGGGGATCGCCGAGCGCATCGGCGAGGTCCTGCGGGCCGAGGGGATCGAGGCCGTCGTCGCCCCCGCCAGCCACGCCCCCGACCCGTTCGGTTTCGACGCCTGCATCGTCGGTGGCGGCGTCTACATCGGCAGCTGGGTCAAGGAGGGCATCGAGTACCTCGAGCGCTACGAGTCCACGCTCTCGGCCCAGCCGGTGTGGTTGTTCAGCTGCGGCCCGCTGCCCGGGCCGACGAGCGACGCGAACGCCACGGGCTCGAACGATCCCATGACACAGGCCCTCGGACCGGTCGAAGGACCCGGCAGCGGCGGGCGCCGAAAGCTCCAGGCTGTCGCTGACGTCATCGGCGTCCGAGACCATCGGATCTTCCGGGGTGCCTACGACCCGAACGACCCACCCAAGGCGATGTTCGAGCGGCTCGTCCGCATGATGCCCGCCAGCAAGGGCATCCTCCCGGCCGGGGACTTCCGGGAGTGGGACGTCATCGTGGGCTGGGCACGCGAGATCGCCGCCGCCCTGCGGGAGCCCGCCACCGTCGGCTGACCAACTCCCCGCGCGGCTATCCTGCGCGGGGTGCGCCGCGTCCTCGCCCGGCTCGCCGAGATCGTCGTCCCGCGTCGCCTCGGGCCGAGCTTCCCGTGGCTGTTCGCCTCGTCGCTGGTCAACAACGCCGGCGACGGCGTCGCCATCGCCGCGGGTCCGCTGCTCGTCGCCGCCCAGACCCAGGACGCGTTCCTCGTCTCGCTTGCCCTCCTGAGCGAGTACCTGCCCGTCCTGCTGTTCGGCGTGATCGGCGGCGTCATCGCGGACCGGCTGGACCGCAAGCGGATGGTCGTCGCCGTCAACCTCGTCCGCGCGGCCGTCCTGGCGTTCCTCGTTGCCACGATCGTGGCGGGCACGGTCAGCATCGCCATCATCCTGGTGGCCCTGTTCGCCCTGGCGACGGCCGAGACGTTCGCGGACGCGGCGAGCAGCACGCTCCTGCCGAGCCTCGTCCCGCACGAGCACCTCGGGCTCGCGAATGCCCGGATGCAGGGCGCGTTCGTCCTGGCCAACCAGCTCCTGCTGCCGCCGGTCGGGGCGTTCCTGTTCGCTGCCTGGGCCGGCCTGCCATTCGTCGCGAACGCCGCGGCGTTCCTCCTCGGCGCCGTGCTCATCTCCCGGATCGCCGCGTCGACCCGTCCCGAGCGGGCGGCCGTGCCGACGGGGCTGCGCGGCGACCTCGTCGAGGGCGTCCGATGGCTGATCCGCAACCCGGCGATGCGGACCCTCGCGCTCACGATCCTGGCCTTCAACGTCACGTACGGCGCGGCGTGGTCGGTCCTCGTCCTCTACGCGCGCGACCGCCTCGGCATGGACGCCCTCGGGTTCGGGCTGCTGACGACCGCGGTCGCGGCGGGCGGCGTCATCGGGATCGCCTCGTACGGCGCCCTCGAGCGGCGCTTCGCCCTCGGCGACATCATGCGGGTCGGCCTGCTCATCGAGACCGGCACGCACCTCGTCCTGGCGCTCACGACGCTGCCCGCCGTGGCCTTCGCGACGCTGGTCGTCTTCGGCGGGCATGCCTTCGTGTGGGGCACCACCGCGACGGTGGTGCGCCAGCGGGCCGTGCCGAACGAGCTCATGGGGCGCGTCGGCGGCGTGTACCGGGTCGCGATCGTCGCGGGCCTCGTGGTCGGGACGCCGATCGGAGGCCTGCTCGCGCGGACGTTCGGGATCACCGCGCCGTTCTGGTTCGGCTTCGGCGGCTCGGCGCTCCTCGTCGCCATCCTGTGGCGCCAGTTCGGCCACATCGCCCATGCGCGGCCGCCGGCAGAGGGCGCGCCGAGCACCGGACCGGCCTGACACATGGATGGCGACGTCGTCGGGATCCTGGGCTAGAGCGTTCGGACCTCGGCACGTGGCAGCTTGTCCCACCAGTGTCGGTACCGTCGGTATGGCAGGGCCTCCCGTTGCGCCAGGAACCTCCGGAGCGACCGCGCCTCGGCGGCGAGTCCGTCCCAGGTGTCGTCAGGCAGTCGCTCGAGGGCGGTGACCTCGATGCCGTCGTCGGTGGCCCGCCAAATGCCGGCAACCCGACCATCGACGAGGACGCTCGGCAGCGTGTCGCCATTGACTCGCGCCACATGTTTCCGGTGGCCCGGGTCGATCGTCCTGGCGCGGTCCGCGTACGCCAGGAGGATCTCATCCCACATCCCGAGCAGGCGCGGTGGCGCGGGCGCGTCCTCGGGCGGAAGCAGGCCGTGTGGGATGTCGACGAGCTCGGCGCCATCGTGGCCTTCGAGACGCACGAGCTCCCCAGTGTCCAGCAGCGACTGGACCGCGGTCTTGATCGGGCCCATGTAGAGCATCCCGAACTGCTTGATGTCGGCCGGCGTCGCCGGCCCGAAGCCCTCGAGGTAGCGCCGCACGAGGCCCTCCATGGCCACGCGTCGGTCGACGCCACTGGCTGCTTCGTAGGCGGAGCGATATGCCCGTCGGTGGAACGCCCAGGGACCACCGGTCACGGCATGGACGAACGGGCCGAAGTGACGAAGCGCCCACCATGCGCCGGATCGGTCGGGCGGTCCGAGACGGTCGTTGAGCCAGGCTCGGACGTCGTCGTTCGATCTCGCCTGCGACAGAAAGCCGTCGAGCTCCGGGATCAGCGCGTCGGTCTCCTCGACCGACAGCGCCGCCACGGTGAATCGAGGATCCTGCAGCCGCGCCGGCCGGAGGGTGTGCTGCATCGCCTCGTGGAGGATCGGGTAGTCAGCCGCATCCACGGCGTGCATCGCGAGGCGCATCAGCGTTCCCTTCACGATGCGGCCGGCGGCGAACGCCGCGTCGAGGTCGGCCGGGGCGAAGCCCTTCACCCTGTTCCACAGCGCGATGTAGGGCGAGGCAGGCTCCTGAGCCTGCAGTGCCGTGACGCGACGGACTGCCTCAACGACCCCGATCTGCTCGCGCCGGAGGAGCAGCTGTCGACCGAGGGTCGCGCGGTTCAGGGCTCGTTCGGTGAGGGCGGGTCGCGGCGTCGTCAAGGCGGAGTCAAGGCGGTGCCGCCGCCTCCGAGGTCCGTCTCTTTCACGACGTGCCCCTTGCGGTCATAGGTACGCCAGAGGCCGACCTGACGCCCCCGGTCGAACGTTCCCGCCCGCATGAGGCTGCCGTCGCGACGGTAGAACGCCCACTCGCCGTGCATCTCGCCGTCCAGGTTCGAGCCGCGGAATCGGACGGCGCCATTGTCGTAGTGGTCGATCGCCGGCTCGGGACGGGACGCATCGGGCATGGCCCGATCGTAGCGCGGCCCTACGCAGTCGGGACCAGGTCCGCCGTGTCGGCCTCGCTGGGAAGCGACTCGATCAGCGTCTCAAGGCCAGGCTCGGCGAGCGAACCAGCGTGCTCGGAGAACTGGCGCAGCAGGAGGTATCGGAAGCCGAGCCAGTCCATGACGCCCGCCGCGGTCGGCGACAGGCCCTGAACCTGCGCGGGCGAGACCAGGCGCGGCTCGTCGAGCTCGTGGATCGTCTCGCCGACCTGAAGCCGGCAATG
>DATEZX010000293.1:0-6067 GCA_035255225.1 Candidatus Limnocylindrales bacterium | reverse complement strand
GAACACGTCCTCGATCGGGAGCAGGAAGTCCTTGTCCGTCTCCCGGATCGGGTCGGGGATCGACGTGTCGAGCGCCGCCGCGAGGTCCCAGATCGGCTTCGCGTCGGGCCCGTTGGGATCGGCGAGGGCCTTCGTGGCCGAGCCGCGGATGACCGGGATCTTGTCCCCGGGGAAACCGTACTTCGAGAGGAGCTCGCGGACCTCGAGCTCGACGAGGTCGAGGAGCTCGGGGTCGTCGACCATGTCGACCTTGTTGAGGAACACGACGATGTAGGGCACCTCGACCTGGCGGGCGAGGAGGATGTGCTCGCGGGTCTGGGGCATCGGGCCGTCGGTCGCGGCGACGACGAGGATCGCGCCGTCCATCTGGGCGGCGCCGGTGATCATGTTCTTGATGTAGTCGGCGTGGCCGGGGCAGTCGACGTGGGCGTAGTGGCGGGCGTCGGTCTCGTACTCGACGTGGGCGATCGCGATCGTGATCCCCCGCTCCCGCTCCTCGGGCGCGTTGTCGATCGTGTCGAAGGCCCGGTACTCGGCCTCGCCCTTGAGCGACAGGTACTTGGTGATCGCCGCGGTGAGGCTCGTCTTGCCGTGGTCGATGTGGCCGATCGTGCCGATGTTCACGTGCGGCTTGGTGCGCTCGAACTTCTTCTTGGCCATCGTGCGGTGTCTCCCTGGCTCCTCGGTCCCGGACCGGTGCTCAGCTGACCTTGGACTTGGCGACGAGCTCCTGGGCGAGATTGCCCGGGACCTCGGCGTAGTGCGACAGCTCCATCGAGTAGCTGGCCCGGCCCTGGGTCATCGACCGCAGGTCCGTGGCGTAGCCGAACATCTCGGCGAGCGGCACGAAGGCGCGGACGACCTGCGTCGAGCCGCGGGAATCCATGCCCTCGACCTGTCCCCGGCGGCTGTTGAGGTCGCCGATGACGTCCCCCATGAACTGCTCGGGCATCGTGATCTCGACCCGCATGACCGGCTCGAGGACGACCGGGCTGGCCTTCTCCACGGCGTCCTTGACGGCCATCGAGGCGGCGATCTTGAAGGCCATCTCGGACGAGTCGACCTCGTGGTACGAGCCGTCGAAGACCGTGGCCTTGACGTCGACCATCGGGTAGCCGGCGTAGATGCCGGTCTCGAGGGTCTCGCGGATGCCCTGGTCGACGGCGCGCATGTACTCCCGCGGGATCGTCCCGCCGACGATCTTGTCGACGAACTCGAAGCCCGAGCCCTTGAGGCCGGGCTCGAGGTGCAGGACGACGTGGCCGTACTGGCCCTTGCCGCCGGTCTGGCGCACGAACCGGCCGTTGCCCTCGGCCGCCCGGCGGATCGTCTCGCGGTAGCTGACCTGGGGCCGGCCGACGTTGGCGGCGACCCGGAACTCGCGGACCATCCGGTCGACGATGACGTCGAGGTGGAGCTCGCCCATCCCGGCGATGAGCGTTTCGCCGCTCTCCGGGTCGGTCTTGACCCGGAAGGTCGGGTCCTCCTCGGCCAGGCGCTGGAGGGCGATCCCCATCTTGTCCTGGTCGACCTTGGTCTTGGGCTCGATCTTGACCTCGATGACCGGCTCGGGGAACGAGATCGTCTCCAGCAGGATCGGGTGGTCGGGGTCACACAGCGTGTCGCCGGTGAAAGTGTCCTTCAGGCCGACGATCGCGCCGATGTCGCCGGCGTAGACCTCGTCGATCTCCTCGCGGTGATTGGCGTGGAGCTGGAGGATCCGGCCGACGCGCTCCTTGCGGCCCTTCGTGCTGTTCAGGATGTAGGAGCCGGCCTTGAGCGTGCCGGAGTAGACCCGGAAGAAGGCGAGCTTGCCGACGAACGGGTCGGCCGCGATCTTGAAGGCGAGGGCCGAGAAGGGCTCCTTGTCGTCGACCGTCCGGACGATCTCCTGGCTGGTGCCGGGCCGGAGGCCGATGATCGGGGGGACGTCGAGCGGCGAGGGCAGGTACGCGGTGACCCCGTCGAGCATCGGCTGGATGCCCTTGTTCTTGAGGGCCGAGCCGGTCAGGACGGGTACGAACTTCGACTGCAGGGTGCCGAGCCGGAGGCCATGGCGCAGCTCGTCGGGCGTCAGCTCCTCGCCCTCGAGGTACTTGTGGGTCAGCGTGTCATCGACCTCGGCGATCGCCTCGACCATCGCCTCGCGATGCCGGGCGGCCTCCGACCTGAGCGACTCCGGGATCTCGACGACGTCGATGTTGGCGCCGAGGTCGTCGCGGTACAGGACCGCCTTCATCTCGATGAGGTCGACGATGCCCTCGAAGCGGTCCTCGGCCCCGATCGGGATCTGGATCGGTACCGGCCGGGCGCCGAGCCGGTCGACGATCATCTCGACGCAGCGCCAGAAGTCGGCGCCCGTGCGGTCGAGCTTGTTGATGAAGCAGATCCGCGGCACGGAGTAGCGGTCGGCCTGACGCCAGACCGTCTCGGACTGCGGCTCGACGCCGGCCACGCCATCGAACACGACGACCGCCCCGTCAAGGACGCGGAGGCTCCGCTCCACCTCGACCGTGAAGTCCACGTGCCCGGGCGTATCGATGATGTTGATGCGATGATCGTTCCAGAAGCAGGTCGTCGCCGCGGCGGTGATGGTGATGCCGCGCTCCTGCTCCTGGGGCATCCAGTCCATGACGGCCGTGCCCTCATGGACCTCGCCGAGCTTGTAGGTCTTCTTCGTGTAGAAGAGGATCCGCTCGGTGACGGTGGTCTTCCCCGCGTCGATATGGGCGATGATCCCGATGTTCCGCGTTCGTGCCAGCGGAACCTGCCGCGCCACCTGATCTACCTCGCCACGGCTACCACTTGAAATGGCTGAAGGCCTTGTTGGCCTCGGCCATCTTGTGGGTATCCTCGCGGCGCTTCACGGCGGCGCCGAGGCCGTTCATGGCGTCGACGAACTCGGCCGCAAGCTTCTCGCTCATGCTCTTGCCGCTGCGCTTGCGTGCCGACTGGACGAGCCATCGAACGCCGAGCGAGAGCCGGCGGTCGCCGCGGATCTCGACCGGGACCTGGTAGGTCGCGCCGCCGACGCGGCGTGGCTTGACCTCGATGATCGGGGTCGCGTTGCGAAGCGCGGCCTCGAGGACCTCGAGGCCGGGCCGCTTGGCCGAGGCCTCGGCTCGGGCCAGGGCCTGGCGCAGGATCCGGATGGCGAGCCGGCGCTTGCCGTTGGTCATGAGCTTGGCGTGGAAGCGCGCCGTGGTCCGGTTGGCCGGGACGTCCTCGTACTTGGTCTTGCGGGCGACGGTCGCGCGGCGTGGCATCAGCGGCTCCCGACAGCCGGCGTGGCCTTGGCGCCGTACTTGCTGCGGCCCTGCTTGCGATCCCGGACCCCGGCGGCGTCGAGCGTCCCGCGGATGATGTGGTACTTGACCGACGGGAGGTCCTTGACGCGACCGCCGCGCACGAGCACGACCGAGTGCTCCTGGAGGTTGTGGCCGATGCCCGGGATGTAGGCCGTGACCTCCATCTGGTTGGTCAGGCGGACGCGGGCGATCTTGCGGAGGGCCGAGTTGGGCTTCTTGGGCGTCATCGTCCGGACCTGGAGGCAGACGCCGCGCTTCTGGGGGGCGCCCGGGATGGGCACCTGGCGCTGCCGCAGGCTGTTCCAGTTCTTGCGCATCGCGGGGGCCTTGATCTTCTTGATCGCGGCCTTGCGCCCGTGACGCACGAGCTGGCTGATCGTCGGCACGAAGACAGTTCTCCCTTTCGGCCCAGTAGCCTTGGTGCTGGCGGCGAGCGAGTCGCCGCGGGTCCGCCGGGCCGGAGTCGGACGACTCCGACGGGGACCGGGTCCATCTCAGCGATGGAGGTCCGGCGGAGCGTCCCGACGGTCAGCCGTGCGGGGGCCCTTCCGGAGCCACGAAGGCGGAGTGTAGCAATCGGCCGATCGGAGTGTCAAACCTTCCAACCGGCCCGAGACGACGCCCGGGGGGGG
Organism: Candidatus Limnocylindrales bacterium; assembly: GCA_035255225.1. GTDB lineage: Bacteria > Chloroflexota > Limnocylindria > Limnocylindrales > CSP1-4 > UBA5189. Next base: position 2,127 of record DATEZX010000293.1, on the reverse strand, counting down.
TCAGGGCGGGCCTCGCGACGCGCCGGACGGAGGCGTTTTCCGGCGGCCAGGACCGTCGCCTCGGCGAGCGCGACCATCGCGTCGACGGTCGGCAGCGAGTGCGCGATCCGGCGCTCCGGCACCGACAGCTCCGTGCACGCCAGGAGCAGGGCCTCAGCCCCGGCCCGGAGCCCGCCCTCGAGGAGGTCGAGGTACAGCCGCTCCTCGACCGCGATCCCGGCCTTGACCCGGTCGAAGATGACGGTGTCGGCGAGGCGCTGGACCTCCTCCCCGATCGGCACCAGCGAGAGCCCGACCGCCTCACAGGCCGCCCGGTAGACCCCGGTCTCGACGGTACCCCGGGTCCCGAGGACCGCGACCCGCGTCGCCGCGGGATACGCCCGCCGGACGCCCGCGGCGGCGAGGGTGAGCATGTTCAGGATCGGGATCGGGCAGGCTGCCTGGAGCTCGTCGATGAAGTAGTGGGCCGTGTTGCAGGGGATCGCGACGGCCGTCGCCCCGCGGCCGGCGAGCAGCTCGAGGTCGGCCTGGATGAGCGGCACCGGGTTGGCCGAGCTCCGCCCGAGGATGAAGGCCGTGCGGTCGGGGATCGAGGCGTGCATGAGGCAATCGAGATCGACGTGGTCCTGGTCGGTCGCGGCATCGGTCAGCTCGACGACCATCGACAGGAACAGGATCGTCGCGTCGGGCCCCATGCCGCCGACCACGCCGATCATGGGACTCGCCCCGTCCGGCCGACCCGTGCCTGCAGGTAGTAGCTCCGGACGTAGTGGAGGTCCATCATCAGGCGCATGGCCCGCCGCCGAAGGCCGTCGTCGGCCGCGTAGGCGAGGGTCGTGCCCGACTTCCCGGCGGCAATGAGCGCTCGCGCTCGGGCCTTCTCGTCGGCCGACTCGGTGTAGCGGAACAGGACGCACCGCGGGATCTGGAGCCACAGGACCTCGTTGCTGCCGTAGACCGGGGCGGCGCGCCGGTCGAAGACGCGATCCTCGACGAGGAAGCGGGCGAGGTTGTAGCCGGCCAGCGTCACGAAGAAGCTGCTCCGGCCCTGGCGGGGGTTGAGCTCGAACAGCCGGTAGGTCCCATCGCGCGGGTCGAGCTTGAGGTCGAAGTTGGCGAAGCCGACGTAGCCGAGCGCCTCGAGGAAGCCCCGCAGCCGGTCATACAGGGCCTGGTCCGAGGTGCTCCGGATGGCGGTGTAGTTGCCCACGACGTTCGGGGCGTGGTCCTCCAGCAACGGCGCGCCAAGGCACATCAGGCGCACCTCGCCGCGGGCGTCCGAGTAGCTGTTCACGACGCGCATCTGGCTGTCCGGACCGGGGATGTACTCCTGGAGGACGAGCGTGTCGCGGTAGCCGGCCCGATAGATGCTGGCGACGACGTGGCGCAGCTCCTCGGCCGACGCCAGGACGTAGGCCTTCTTCCGGCCGGGGAACTGGACGTCAAGGTAGGCGACCGCGTCGGACGCCTTCAGGACCGTCGGGAAGCCGAAGGGCGCCTCGAGCCGGGCCGGCGCCTCGGCATCGGCCGCCGTGATGACCCGCGTCCGGGGGTGATCGATGCCGTGCTGGGCGCACAGCTCGTAGAACGACGCCTTGTTGGCCACCCGGCCGACAAGGTCGTGGTCCGGCGACGCCACGACATAGGCCGCGCCGAGCTCTCGCTGGAAGCGTGACACCAGCTCGGCGTACAGGTCGCCGCATGGCACGAGGACGAGCCGATCGAACCGACCGGCGAGCGTCCGGGCCCGCTCGAGCAGGGTCGTGACGAAGCTGTCCGCGTGACCGAGGCCGTCGATGAGCTCGACGTCGACGATCCGGCTGTGGCGGGTCGGCGCCAGGGGGAACGAGGCGAGGGCCAGGGATCGCACGCCGTAGGCCTCGTGGAACGACCGCGCCATGCCGTAGACGTTGATGTCGCTGCCCAGCAGGACGGGCAGGAAGCTGGTCGTCACGGCGGCCCTAGGCGGCCGCGGCCGCGGCCGCCTCGGCGCCGAAGTACAGGTCGTACCACAGCACGAAGCAGTAGATCGACCAGATCTTCTGCATGTTCGAGACCCGGCCCGCGACATGGTCGCCGAGGAGCGAGCGCAGGTAGACGACATTGAAGAACGTCCGGGCGGTCGAT
>DATEZX010000292.1:0-7294 GCA_035255225.1 Candidatus Limnocylindrales bacterium | reverse complement strand
ACTCCCCCGTCGTCGGGCCGTACCACGACGCCCCGGCCCAGTGCCGGTCGGTCGGCTCGCGAGCCTCGTCGTAGCTCGTCGAGCCCAGCGTGGCCTTGCGGGTTGCCCGACGGCGCCCGCCGGCCCGAGCCTGGCCGTCGGTGGAGTGGCTCGCCGTACCGGTGTCCGACTCACGGCCGGCCGCCGGCCCCGAAGCGGTCCCGGGACCGGGCGCCGACCGCCGCGCTCCCCCGGCCTTCCCTCCAGTCGTGCCACCTGCCCCGACCGGACCGCTCGCCGGGTCGCTTGCCCAGCCGGGCGCGGTACCGGGCCATGGACGGCGAGCGCGCGCCTGCTCCCTGGCCGCCCGGGCCCGCGCGGGATCCGCGCGCCACGGCTCGCGAAACCCTTCGGCACCGGCCGCTGTGGACTCGCTGGCGGCCCCGGGCCCGCGGCTCGCTCCGGATCGGCTCCCCGAGCCGCCCGTCGGCCCCGGGGCCCGCACGGTCCGGACCTTCGTGCCGGTGAGGCGCTCGTAGGCATCCTGCAGCTCGAGGAACGCGGGCAGCGCCCCCTCGCCGGCGGCGTCAGGGTGGAGGGCCTTGGCGAGCCTCCGGTAGGCCCGCTTGACCTCGGCCTGGCTGGCGCCGGGATCGAGGCCCAGGACGCGGAAGGGGTCCATGGTCACGCCGGCGGGGCCATCGTCACGCGTCCCGATCGATCGTCACGCGGACGGACCGTCCCCGGCCGCGGCCCGCGTCTCCGAGCCGATCAGCGGACGAGCTCGCCGCTCAGCGCACGAGCTCGCCGATCGGGGCGAGCTCGAAGGCGGCGACGGCCTCTGCGGCGACGCGGCCGTGCGAATCCATCGTCGGCGGACGGTGGTAGCGAGCCAGCGACCGGAGGGCCTGGCCCTCGAGCACGCCGGCCTGGCGGAGGGCCTCGACGAGCGCGGCGGATGCCGACCGCGCGGCGCCATCGCCATCCTCGATCTTGAGGGCGAGCCCGGTCGCCGGAGCGACTGCCCCGGCTCCGCGCGGTCCGGGCAGGACCCCGACCCCACGCAGGGCCTCGGCGCCGCCCTTGGCGACGACCCGTCCGGGGAGCGCCTTCATCAGCGAGGTGTCCAGCCGGTCGTGCGTGCCCGCGACCATCTCCGGGAACGCCATCATCGCGTCCCGGATCGTTCGGTAGTGCGGCGCCAGCTTCGAGCGTGGATCGTCCGATGGGATCGAATCCGGATCCGCGAGCAATGCGAAGGCCCAGGCGATCTCGCGCAGCGGGAAGGCGAAGGTCGCGATGCCGCAGTTGTCGATGCCGGCGACGAGCCGGGTCGGGCTGGTCCGGAAGGCACGGGCAACGGCCTCCCGGAGCGCGACCTGGGTCGGGTGATCGTCGGCCCAGTACTCGGCGGGCGACCATCCGGCCAGCTTGGACAGGAGCAGGAAGGACGAGTGCTGGCCAGAGCAGTTGTGGCGGATCGGCCCCGGTCGCTCGCCGTCGCGGGCCAGCCTCGCCGCCGTGAGCTCGTCGATCGGCGCCCCGGTTGTCCCGCAGCCGAGGAACTGCTGGCTGATCCCGGTGCGCCGGTAGAGTGCCTGGAGCGTCCGGACGTGAAGGTCCTCGCCGGAGTGGCTGCCCGCCATGATGGCGAGCTCGGCCGGCTCCAGGCCGAAGGCCTTCTCGCCTCCCGCATCCAGCAGGGCCACCAGGCTGAACGGCTTGACCGCCGAGCGCAGGGTCACCAGGCGCTCAGGGTCCCCGATGGCCCGCACGATCCGGCCACCCTGGTCGACCTCGACGACGTCCCCGCGGTGGGCGCTCTCGTCGATCCCGTTCCGCAGCTGGTGGACCAGCACCGGCGGAGGCGACGTGTGGCGCGACGAACGCCGCGACGAACGGCGCGACGAGGCAGAGGCAGGACGCGTCGAGGCGGGCACGATCGGAACGGTACGGACGCCCAAACCCGCCGTCAAACCGGATGTAGGCTACCCGGCGCGATCCCAGTGACGGAGGCCACCGGCGCCATGGAGTACCCGACGCTCCACCTCTCGACCCACCCCGCGGTCGCCCACAAGCTGGGCATCCTGCGCGACGAGGAGACCGAGCCCAAGAAGTTCCGGGAGGTGGTCCGGGAGCTGTCCTGGCTGCTCGGCTACGAGGCCCTCGCCGACGTCCGCCTGCGCGAGAAGCAGGTCACGACGCCGCTCGAGACCATGACCGGCCACGAGCTCGGCGAGCGGATCGGACTCGTGCCGATCCTGCGAGCCGGCCTCGGGATGGTCGACGCGATGCTCGAGCTCATGCCGACCGCCCAGGTCTGGCACCTCGGCCTGTTCCGCGACGAGCGAACGCTGCGGCCAGTCGAGTACTACAACAAGCTGCCCGACTCGGCGAACGTCGACCTGTGCCTGATCCTCGACCCGATGCTCGCCACGGGCGGCTCGGCAACGGCCGCGATCGAGGTCCTCAAGCGCTGGGGCGCGGTCACCCCGGTCCGAATCAAGCTCGTCAACCTCATCGCGGCCCCGGAGGGTGTCGAGGCGGTCGCGAGCGCCCACCCTGACGTCGAGATCTACTGCGCCGCCCTCGACCGCCAGCTCAACTCGAAGGGCTACATCATGCCGGGCCTCGGCGATGCCGGCGATCGCCAGTTCGGGACCGGCAACAGCTGATCGATGGCGGCCCTGCCCGGCCTCCTGGCCGCGACCCTCGCGGCGCTCGCCGAGCTGCTGGTCGTCGGCGGCGAGGACCGGCAACTCGGGCCGATCGAGCGAAACCTGCGCACCCTGACCGTCGCCTACGTCGGCGGGCAGGCGATCCTCGGCCTCGTGCTCGCGATCGTGGCCACGACGATGGGCGGTCGGACGGTGCCGGGGCCGGTGCCGTGGCTGGCGGCCTTCGCGCTGGTCGTGGCGGCGGTCGGTGATGGCCTCATCTGGCGCTCGCGGCCGCGCTCGGGTGGGTCGGACATGACGCCGGACGATCGCGGAGTCACGCTCCTCCGCCTCGCGATCGCTCAGGCGGTCGGGATCCTGGGCTTTGTCGCGGCGATGGTCCAGCGATTCATGTAGTCGAGGCGGGCCGCCCTGTCGCGGCGGGGGCGTCAGGACATGAAAGCGGCCCCCGTCCGGTGGACGGGGGCCGCTCTGCCGTTTGAGCGAGGAGGGAGCCTACGGCAGGAAGCCGAAGTAGGCGTCCTCCGTCGAGCCACTCCGGCCAGCGAAGCTGACGGAGTTCCGCATGTCGGTCCAGTAGGCCGCCACGCTGGTGGTGCCTGGGACGATGGCGATCCCCGAGTAGTCGCCGAGGAACGTCGTCGGGAAGCCGAGGCTCCCGAGGCCCCCGGAGAACCACCGGTCGCCCGAGGTCGGATCCGAGTTGACGGTCGAGACGAGCGTCGTCGACCAACCGCCGTTGAGGCTGCCGACGGAGTAGCCGTACTGGCGGTTCGCCGGGTCCACGCTGCGGTCGAAGTAGCCGATCCGGAGATGTCCGGCGCCGTCGAACGCGGCCCACGACTGGAACTGGTCGCCCGGGATCGCGATCGCGCTCGGGGCCGACCAGTGCGCGCCACCGTCCGACGACGAGCTGACGATGAGGTCGGAGTCCGTCGCCGTGTTGTACGGGTTCGAGTCGGTCGCTAGGCCGTTCCGTAGATCCGACCACACGACCGCCAGGTGCGAGGCGTTGGTCGGGTCGACGGTGACGTTCCCGGCCGACCACGACCGGAAGACGCTGTCGTGGTAGGTCTGGCGGCCGAAGGCCACCGGGTAGTCGGTGAAGCCGTCATAGACGAGGCCGACGGCGACTGGCGCCCCCACGGCAGCGCCTGTCGACGGATTGAGCTTCACGACGTAGTAGGTGTCGCGACCAGTCGACTGGTCATCGGTGTTCATGAACGACACGTAGACAGCCGAACCGTCAGGCGCGACTGCCGGGACGCTGACGAACGCATCGTGCTTGGGGCTCGAGATGGCCACCGGGGTGGACCATGTCTTGCCGGCATCATGGGTGACCGTGCTGTAGATGACGCCGCTGATGTAGGCGCCCTTGTTCCCGAGTCGGAAGTCGCCGAAGGTCACGAGCGCGTTGCCGTGGCCCCAGGCGGTGATGTACTCCTTGTCGAGGAGATCACCAACGCTGGTCTCGTTGCCGCTGCCAGCGGCGACCCGGACCGACGTCCAGGTCTTGCCGCCATCGCCCGAGTTCGCGACGAGGACGTCCGGGTTCTGGGCGTTGGCCGGTCCGACGAACCGGAAGCCGAGGGTCGCGTAGTACGCGTGGCCGTCGGCGTCGAAGGCGAGCGCCGGATCTCCCGAGGCCTGATAGGTCGACGAGAAGATGATCGGGTACATCGCCCAGGTGTGGCCGCCGTCGAAGGTCACGTGAGCCCGCGACAGGACGGTCTCGGTCACGTGGCCGCCGGAGTTCAGGCCGAGCTGGTAATCGTTCGCGCCGCCGATCATGTTGTTGTGATCGGACGGGTTGACCGCGATCGACGTCTCGTTGTGGGGGCCGACCGAGCCTTCGCTGCAATCGGTGTTGACGTTGTTCGCCAAGTTCGCCTCAGTAGCTGTGTGGCACAGCTTCTGGCCGGGCTTGAGCGAGCCGTCGGTTCCGAAGACGGCACTGTTGACGGGGGCCGGGGCGTCCATCACGTTGTGGGTGAAGTCGATCGGCTGGGGATCGCCCCCGGCGAGGACGCCGCCGCCGGCTCCGAAGAGTCCGATGGCGATGGCGCCGAGAATCGCGAGGCGCCGGGGCACGTGGTGAGGGGACATCACAGGCGCTTCCTCCATTGGGTCCGCCGCAACCCGATCGCGGACCGCTGAGGTGCGCGACTATGCGCCGACTCCCGAGATCCTGCTGTGCGCAACCAGCGCACTGGTGCTCGTGCGCACCGATGAGCCGGGGCTGACCGGAAAGGCTCGGCTCACTGCCCGCCGGGCGCGACCGCGACGACCCCGGTCTGGAAGTTCGCGGCGATGAGGTCCTGGTCGCTCAGGGCGGCCGCGGCGTCGGCGACGATCGTGTCGTCCTTGGCGTCGGCGCTGGGGCTGGCGGAGATGACGCCGTTGTCGAGGGCGAGGGTGATCGTCTGCTGCCACTGATCGGGATCCACGACGCCGATGCCCTTGGCGCTCGGCCAGATCAGCGGGTTGATGCCGTTGAGCATCCAGCGCTGGTCGGTCGTGCCGAGGCTCGGGTTGGCCTTGGTGACGAACTGGACACAGTCGTCCTGGTGGTCACGGCAGTAGATCCAGCCCTGGATGGAGGCCTCGACGAAGGCCACCGCGAGGTCGCGATTGCCGGTGCCCTTGAGCCACCCGGCGCGAGCGAAGATCCCATCGTGCAGGGTCGCCGGCTTGCCGTCCGTCGGCCCGAAGAGGGCGAGGTCGTCGGTCGTGTACTGGGCGTTGGTCTTGGGGTTCGTGGCCTCCAGGACCTTGGCCTCCTCGGCCCAGGTCGAGGCCTCGATCGCGTCGACGGCGTGGGACAGGAAGGCCGTGACATCGTGGCCGGTATCGACGCGCGTGTAGCCGCTCGAGGCGAGCGGCGGGCTGCATGACTTGAAGCGGGCCACGATCTCGAGATCGGCCGGCGCGGGCCACAGGCCGACCTTCTTGCCCGCCAGGCCGCACGGCCCGCTGAAGGCGTCCTTCTTCCAGGTCATGAGGACGGTTCCGGAGCGCTGGAAGATCTGGGCGATGTCGACCAGGTCCGAGCCGTGCTCGCGCGCGGCGAGGACATCGGGCACGTCGGCGATCGTGAATTCCGGGCCGCTGGTCCCCACGTACGATCGCGTGGCCGGGTCGCTGTGGACGAGGCTGACGTCGAGGCCCTGGTCCGAGTAGTAGCCCAGGACCTGCGCCGCGACGTAGCCGGCGAACTCGGCGTTCGTGACCGGCCCGATGTTGACCGAGACCTTGGTCAGGGCCTGGCTCGGCGCGGGCGAGCCGGAGCTCGACGGGCCTGGCGACTGGGACGGCGAACCGCTCGCCGCAGGACTCCCGGACGGGCCGGGCGACTCGGACGGCGAGCAGGCGGCAACGGCGATGGCCGCGGCGGCGACCATCGCCAGGACGGAACGGACCTTCATCCGGTGGCTACTCCTCGGGGGACGCGTCAGCCGGCGGAGCCTACCCGACGACCGCCTGGTCGGCGGTCTCCAGCGCCCGGTCGATGATCTCGAAGCCCTCCGCCAGCTGGTCAGCCGTGATGCACAGCGGCGGGTTGGTATGGATCATGTGGTTCGCGACGAAGGTGTACAGGCCGTTCTCGCGGAAGAACTTGCCGATCGCCTTCATCTCGTCGCTCGTGCCGTTGAAGCCGGCCATCGGGGTGAACGGGTTCCGGCTCCGCACGACCTCGATGACGCCGAACAGGCCAAGGTTGCGGATCGCGCCGACGCTCGGGTGCTTGGCATACAGCTTCTCGTGCCACTCGCGCATGACCGGCCCGAGGCGGGCGGCGTTGCCGATGAGGTCCTCGTCCTCGTAGACCTCGATCGTCGCGAGCGAGGCGGCGAGGCTGACCGGGTGACTGCTGTAGGTCAGGCCGCCGTAGAACATCTTGGTCTCCATCGCCTCGGCGATGTGGTCGCGCATCGCGACCGCGCCCAGCGGGAGGTAGCTCGACGTCAGGCCCTTGGCCATCGTCATGAGGTCCGGCACGACGCCCCAGTGGTCGACGGCAAACCACTTGCCGGTCCGGCCGAAGCCGGCCATGACCTCGTCGCAGACCATGAGGATGTTGTAGCGGTCGCAGATCTCGCGGACGCCCTGGAGGTAGCCGTCCGGCGGGATGAGGATGCCGTTGGTTCCGACGATCGTCTCGAGGAACACCGCCGCGATCGTGTGCGGGCCCTCGTACTTGATGACGTCCTCGAGGCCCTGGAGGCTCTCGGCGACGGGCCGCGGCTCCTTCTCGCCCCAGCGGTGCGTGTCGGGGTAGCGAACCACGCCCACGAGCCCCGGCTCGTTCGCCCAGCGCCGGTAGTCTCCGGTGAGCGTCATCGCGCCGTGCGTCGCGCCGTGGTACGAGCGGTAGCGGGCGAGCAGCTTGTGGCGGCCGGTGACGTGGCGAGCGAGCTTGATGGCGTTCTCGACCGCCTCGGCCCCGCCAAGCGTGAAGAAGACCTTGTTCAGGTCGCCGGGCATGATCTCGGCCAGCTTCGTCCCGAGGCGGCCGCGGATCTCCGTGGCGAACGCCGGCTGGACGTACTGGAGCTGGGTCGCCTGGGCGGTGATCGCGTCGATGACCCGCCGGTTGCCGTGGCCGATGTTGACCGACATGAGCTGGCTGTTGAAGT
>DATEZX010000291.1:0-6753 GCA_035255225.1 Candidatus Limnocylindrales bacterium | reverse complement strand
CGAGTTGATGACGACGAGCTTGGTGCGCCGGCTGATGAGGGCCTCGAGCTCGTCGACGTCGACCTGGAAGTCGTTCTCCATCCGGATCGGCAGGGCCACCGGCGTGGCGTCGAGGAACCGTGTCAGCGACTCGTAGATCGGGTAGCCCGGGTCGGGGACGATGACCTCGTCGCCCGGGTCAACGAGGGCGAGGATCGCGTAGACCATGACGCCCTTGCCGCCGACGGTCACGAAGACGTCCTCGGCCGCGACCGGCGTCCCCCGCCGGGCGGCCGCGTCCCTGGCGATGGCCGCCCGCAGCTCCGGCAGCCCGGCGAACGGCGGGTAGTGGGTCTGACCCGCGTCGAGGGCCCGCTTGGCCGCGTCACGGACGTTGGCCGGGGTATCGAAGTCGGGCTCGCCGATCTCGAGGTGGATGACCGATCGGCCGGTCGCCTCGAGGGCTCGAGCCCGCGCCGCGGCCTCGAACGCCGTCTCGGTCCCGATCGAGCCCATTCGGGACGCCGCTCGCATGGCCGAGATCATAGGTGGCCGTAAAATCCCCGAGTGACTCGGTTCTACGCGATCGACGAGGCCAATGCGTCCATTCCGGACGTCGAGCGAATCCTGGTTGCTCTCCGCGACCAGCGCGAGGACCTGATCACGTTCCGGGATCGCGCGATCGGCCTGACGCCCGAGGACGGCGAGGCGCCCGCCGAGGCCACCGAGGAGCTGCGCCGGATCCGACTTCGGATGCAGGGCCTCATCGACCAGATGCAGGCCGGGGTCGCCCGCCTGGTCGAGCTGGACATCCAGCTCCGCGACATCAAGTCCGGCCTGATCGACTTTCCGGCGCTGCTCGCCGGCCGCCCGATCTGGCTCTGCTGGCGGCTGGGCGAGCCGGACGTCCAGCATTGGCATGCCGTCGACGAGGGCTTCTCGAGCCGGCGCCCGCTCGACGAGCTGCCGACTGGCGGCGCCGCGGGGTCGGGCAGCCCGGCCTGACGTGACAACGCGTCCCGGCGACGTCGAGCGCCGGGTGAGCGACGAGGCGGGGCGCGTCGACGCGGCGAGGCGGTCGGCGGTGCCCGCGCGGCCAGGCACGATCATGCAGCGCGGTCGCGCCAAGGCCTACCGGCCGCTCCCACCGGAGCGCCGGCGGGAGATCCTCGAGGAAGGCCTGACGGCCTACGGCCGCGGCGACTTCTTCCTCGCCCACGAGCTCCTCGAGCCGGCCTGGATGGGCGCTTCCGATCCGGCCGAGCGCGACCTCTACCAGGGCCTCATCAAGCTCGCCGCGGCCCTGGTCCACCAGGTCCGCGGCAATCCAGCCGGCGTGCTCAAGAACCTCCGAGGCGCGCGAGACCGCCTGGCGGACGGCATCGCGGCGGGCGCCTGGCTCGGCATCGACGTGCCAGGGCTCCTTGAGCAGATCGACGTCGGGATGGCCGGCGCCGCTGCCTCGACCCGGCTCGGCGCCCCGGTTGTCGACCGACTCGGGCCCTCGGGCCGGGACCATGCTGGGGGCTAGAGGGCGGGGCGGCCTCGACGGCGATCCCACCAGCCGCGGATGAGAGGCTTATGGGCCAAGGCCCAGCCAATCACGATGAGGATGACGAAGTTGAGCGTGCCGGCACCGGCCGCCGCCAGGTAGCCGAGCTGCTGGCCGATCTCGCCCGGGATCTCGAGCGCCGGGACGGTCGCCCCGGCGATGCCCAGCTGGAAGAACGGCGGCTGCGGCGCGAGGCTCGCCCGGACCGAGCTCTTGATCGGGCCCTGAGTCGTCGTCCCGCCGACGACGAAGACGGAGCTCCCCGAGACGAGCGGCGCGGCGCCCTTGAGGCCGCCACCGAGGTCGGTGACGTCGAGGTGCAGCCAGCCGTTGGGGATGTTGCCCTGGGCGTCCGGCTCGGCCCAGTACAGCTGGCGCTGTGGGCCGTGGCCGTCATCGCCGCCGAGCAGGTACAGCGCTCCGTTGGCGCTGAACGCGGTCGCCATCGTCCGAGGTGGGGCGTTGACCGCGTTGGCGACGGCCCACTGCTGGACGGCCTGGACCGGCGCCGCCGAGGCGGCCGGGGTCGAAGCCGGTGCGCCCGAGGCGCCCGCGCCCGAGCCGCCAATGGTCGCCGGCGCGGCGGCCGCGCCGTACGTGCCGCGCTGGACCGCGCCGGTCGGGCCGTTGGCGTCGCTGCCGCCGTAGACCCACACGAACGTCCCGACGAACGCCGCCCCGGCGTCGGTCACCGGATCGACCAGGTTCGCCTGCGGCTGGAAGGCGCCGAGGTTGCCCTTCGAATCGACGGTCGACTTCCAGACGGTCGCCGTGGGCTTGCCGTCCGGCCCGGCGCCGCCCGCGACGAGGATCCCGTCCGACAGGGCCACGACCGCGGCGCCCATCCGGGCCTCCGGCAGGGTCACGGCCTGAACCGGCGTCCAGGCGCCGAGGGCGCCTGACTGCGGGTCGGCGGCGAGGCTCCAGACGGTCGTCGTCGGTTTGCCGTCCGCCCCGGCGCCACCGATGAGATAGGCGGTCCCGTTGAGGACTGCCAGGCCCGCGTCGGTTCGAGCCTCCGGCATCGCCGGGCCGGCGCCCCAGGCGCCGAAGCTCCCGTTGGCGAGCTTGGAGGCGAAGGTCGTCGACGTTGCGTTCGCCCCGTCGCTCCCGCCGGCATAGACGACGTTCGAGCCGAGCTGAGCGAGCGCGCCGCCGGTCCGGGCCTCGGGCAGGTCGAGCTGGCTCGGCGAGAGCTGCCACGGCTCGACGGCGCCGCCGGGCGGCGGGCAGGGCAGGCCGCCATTCTCGGCCGGGCAGAGGTTCACCGGCGACCAGAACATGATCCCGAGATCGATGGTCTTGCCGACGGTGAAGTAATAGGCCCGGTCCGGGATGTAGCCGAGCAGCAGGATGATGATGATCAGCCAGACCGCGGCCTTGACGCCGGCCCAGCCCCAACCATCGGCGTCGAGGAAGCCGAACAGCGCCCGGTGATGCGCGCGGCCAGGAGCCAGGGCCTTGGCCATCGCTACTTGACCGTGAGGGTGCCGGTCATCGCCGGGATCGGGTGGATTCGGCACTGGAAGGTGTACGTGCCGGCCGGCAGGGCCGGCACGACGTACGTCGTCTCGCCGGGATCGTTCAGGACCTGGCCGTCGAAGACGACCGTGCCCCCGCTGTCCTTGATCTGGATGTTGTGGCCGCCGACGCCGGCATCCTGCTGCTTGAAGTCGATCCCGAACGGCTGGTTCGCCGGAGCCGAGAGGTCCTTGACGTCGAACGCGATGTTCTGGGCCGTGACCGTCCCGATGATCGTGCTCGGGGATGCAGCGGGTCCGCTGGGTGCAGGCGTGGCGCCGCCGGGCGTGCCGGACCAGCAGGCCGGGAACGGCGAGGCGCTGGGGTCGGGCTTGAAGCTCGGGTCGACCCAGCCCTTGAACGTCTCGACCTTGCCGTCCGGGCCGATGACCGGTTCGTTGAGCGTCGGGTCACGGACGACGTAGGTCTCGCTGTTCGGCGCGCGCAGGAAGGCGATCAGGTCCTGGATCTGGATGTAGTTGAGCGGTCCGCCGTTGGTGTCCGCCCAGACCGGCATCAGGCTGCTGGCGTTGCCGCAGACGTACCGCCCGCCGACCGTCAGGACGTTCTTGATGTAGGTCGGGTTGAGGTGGTCGAAGAGCTTCACCTGATCGTTCAGGACCGGCCCGATGCCGCCCTGGCCGGCGGCGCCGTGGCAGCGCGCACAGTTCGCCTCGAAGAGGTTGTAGCCCCGCTCGACGGACGTCACCTGCTGGGCCGACCCCTGGGCCTCGAGGCGGGCCTGGCTGAGCCCGAACGGGAGCCCGGTCTCGTAGAAGTAGTACGCGATCACGAACAGGGCCACGATCGAGACGCCGAGGAACGCGACCCATCGGGCGCTGCCGGTCTGGCGGACGATCTGGGCCGAGCGGGCCGGCGTCAGGCCGCCCGTCGCCTGGATCGATGGCGGCGCGCTGAAGCGGTCGGCCGATGGTGGCGCCGATGGCTCCCGACGGGCCGGAAGGCGCTGCTCCGGCGACCGGTCCTGGTCGGTCATATGCAGCCGACGGGGCTCTTCGGCGGGATGATGCCTGGCTGGCCGACCGCGACGGGGAGAGGCCCGAGGGTGATCTTCGAGGTGTCGAGGGTCAGGGTGCCGTCGGGTTCGACCGTGGCGGCGAAGCGGTCCATGCTCCGAGGCGCCGGGCCGTACTGCTGGCCGAGGGCCTTGATCCCGAGGCGGTCATAGCGGGAGCCGTGGCAGGGGCACTCGAACCAGTAGTTCTTGAGGCACGGGTTGGGCTTGCAGCCGAGGTGCGGGCAGCGCTGGTACAGAGCCCGGACGTTCAGCGCCGTGCCGTCGCCGTGGACGTCCTGGCCCGGCACGAACTGCTGGCGCCCGGTGTCGATGAGGACGATGTAGGCCCGGGCCTCCTGGTAGTAGGCCGGGAAGCCCTGGGCGATCGGCAGCGACGAGTTCTTGGTCTTGATGTCGTCGAGCTTGCCGATCTTGACCGACCCGCCGAAGCCGCCGGCGAGGTTCGGCCACAGGAAGCCGATCGTGCCCGCGGCCAGCTCGGTCAGCCACAGCAGCATCCCGCCGCCGATCGAGACCCGCAGCAGCCGCCGGCGCGAGATCCCCTGGACGGGATGCTGGCGGAGCGACTTGATCGCCTCGCCGGTCAGGGCCTGCGGCTTGTCGATCGGTGCGACCTGGTAGTTGCTCACAGGGCGAAGTGGAGGCCGTTCGTGCTGTTGTCGAAGAACGGCAGGTAGGGCACGACGAGGCTGTAGCCGGGGCCGCGGAAGAAGATGCCGATGAAGGTGACCGTCAGGCCGAGGCCGCACAGCATGCTGAACAGCAGGACCGCGGTCTTGCGCTCGGAGGGCCGCTTGGCGTCGGGATTCCCGCGGTCGACGTAGGGCAGGACCATCGCCCCGATGAGGATGTACAGGAACGGCACCATGACCCCCGACACGACCGGGTGGAAGTAGTTCAGGAGCTCCTGGAGGCCGAGGAAGTACCACGGTGCCTTGGCCACGGCGGGCGTGACGTTGCCGTTGGCCAGCTCCTCGAGGGGGGCGTTGATGAACAGGCCCATCAACAGCAGGAAGATGCTCATGACCGTCGCGGCCAGGAACTCGATCGACAGCAGGTGCGGCCAGGTCATGACCGTGTCGTCGGGCTCCTTCTGGACCCGCACCACGGCGTCCTGCTTGACCATCGCCAGCAGGCGGTAGGGCCGGGCCGACATCGGGACGCGCTGCTTGTCGATCTCGGTCCGCCGGGTCGGGTCGACCGGCAGGACGACGCGCTGCTCCTGATCCTGCTTGGTGTCCGTCATCGGCGGCTCACAGCGGCCCGGAGATCCCGCCGTCCTTCCGGATCCGCCAGAAGTGGACGGCCAGGAACACGGCGAGGATCAGGGGCAGGGCCATGATGTGCATCACGTAGAACCGCAGGAGCGTGTTCTGGCCGACCTCCAGCCCGCCCTGGAGGAGCATCTTGATCGGGGTGTTGATGAGCGGCGTGTAGCCGGCCATGTTCATGCCGATCGTGATGGCCCAGTAGCTGATCTGGTCCCACGGCAGCAGGTAGCCGGTGAAGCTGAGGCCGACGGTCAGGAACAGCAGCAGCACCCCGACGACCCAGTTGAACTCCCGGGGCGGCTTGTAGGCGCCGTGGTAGAAGACCCGCATCATGTGCAGGAAGACGAAGAACACCATCAGGTGGGCGCCCCAGCGATGGATGTTCCGGGTCAGCAGCCCGAACGCGACCTTCGACTGGATGTCGAGGATGTTCGTGTAGGCCGACGTGGCCGACGGGATGTAGAAGAACATCAGGTACACGCCGGTCACGGTCAGGACGAGGAACAGGAAGAACGACAGCCCGCCGAGGCAGAAGGTGTAGGCGAACTTCACGGCGTGCTGGCGGACGCGGACCGGGTGGAGGTGCAGGAAGACGTTGTTCATGACCGCGTAGGCCCGCGACCGCTCGTCGTTGGGGTACGGGTTGCGGAACAGGGAGCGCCACACCGGGCTGCGGCGGATGGATTCGTCCACCCGCTCGAGGAAACTCACCGGGCTCCTCCTGCCACGCCGGCCGTCCCGGCCAGCTGCGCGTCGCGGTACGACTCCTTGTAGAGCCGACCGTCGCTCGAGACTTCCTGGAGCTCGAACCGCTCCATCGTAATGGCGTCGAACGGGCAGCGCTTGACGCACAGCGCGCAGCGGATGCAGCGCTCCTCGTCGAGGATCATCGCCCCGCCGTTCTCCCAGCCGTAGGCCTCCTCGAGCTCGGTCAGCACGCCCTCGGCCTTGAGCTGGTTGATGTCGACCATGTGGATGACGCCCTCCGGGCAGACGTCGGCGCAGGCGCCGCACAGGACGCACCGGAAGGGGTCGAACCAGATGTTGTAGTTGCACATCAGGCAGCGGGTCGACTCGGCGACGGCGCCGGTCGCGTCGTAGCCCCGCTCGACCTGGGTCGTGAAGTTGACGTCCGGATCGGTCGAGGGCATCCGGTCCGCGAGCGCCGTCATCGGGATGTGCTGGCGCGGCAGGACGTCGTAGAACTCGGGCATCTCGAAGACCCACGAGCTGGTCATCTTCACGTTCGCGGCGACCGTCACGTCGGTGCGGCCGGCGAGGTACCGATCGATCGCGTAGGCGCACTTCTTGCCATGGCCGGCGGCCTCGATGAGGGTCGTCGGGCCGGTCACGAAGTCGCCGCAGGCGAAGACCCCCCGGACGTTGGTCGC
>DATEZX010000290.1:0-16745 GCA_035255225.1 Candidatus Limnocylindrales bacterium | reverse complement strand
AGGCCGCGATCCCGTACGTCCCGCCGCTCGCCGATGCGTTCCGGGCCAGCCCGCTCGATGCGATCGACTGGCTGGTCGTCGCCATCGTCGCCCTCCTGCCGGCCGCCCTGGCCGAGGTCGTCCGGACCGTCCGTCGCGGCTCCATGGCGTGGATCGCGTGACGGCGAGCGATCAGTGGCGCGTCCGTGACGCGCGGCCCTCCCACAGGACGTGCTCGGGCGTTTCGAGCTGGAACGTCGAGTGGTCGATGTCGAAGTCCCCGGAGAGGCAGTCCCCGAGATGGTCGATGAGCCGGCCCGGGTCGGCTTCGGGCTGGAGCACGACGTGGGCCGAGACGACGTTCATGCCGCTCGTGATCGTCCAGGCGTGGAGGTCATGGACCGCGGCGACGCCGGGAGCCTCGAGGATGTGCCGCCGCACCGCCTCGACGTCCACGCCCTTCGGCGTCGCCTCCATGAGGACATCGAGGGTGTCGCGGAGGAGGCGCCAGGCCCGAGGGATGATGAGGATCCCGATGAGGACCGCCGCCGCGCCGTCGGCCGCATGCAGGCCCGTCGCGACGACGACGAGGCCGGCGATGAGGACGGCGGCGGCGCCGAGCGTGTCACCGAGGACCTCGAGGTAGGCGCCGCGGAGCGTCAGGCTCTCGCCCTGCCCCCGGCGAAGCAGTCCGAGAGACGCGGCGTTCGCTCCCAGCGCGACGAGCGCGACGACCGCCATGACCGCGCCGTCGACGGACTCCGGCTCGATGATCCGCAGGACGCCCGCCAGATGACGAACGCCGAGATGCCGAGCAGCAGCACCGCGTTGAGGTTCGCCGCCAGGACCTCGACGCGGAACAGCCCATAGCTCCGGTTGGTGTGCGTCTCCCGGTGGGCAAGCCAGACCGCGACCGACGAGAGCGCCATCCCGGACGCGTCCGCGAAGACGTGGCCGGCGTCGGCCAGGAGCGCGAGCGAGTGGCTCGCGTAGGACGCCACGAGCTCGACGACGAAGACCACGAGGCTGACGGCCAGCGCGGCCCACAGGGCCGAGCGATGGCGCCCGGCAGCGCTCTGGACGGTCACCCCGTCAGTATCGGCGAACCTGCATCGGCGCCGAGCAGCCGGTCGGCGATCAGCTCCCCGATCGGCAGGGCCGAGGTCGCGGCCGGCGAGGGGGCGTTGATGACGTGCAGCATCCGGTCGGTCTGGGCGAACAGGAAGTCCTCGACGAGCGTGCCGTCGCGGCGCACCGCCTGGGCTCGGATGCCGGCCGGGTACGGGACGAGGTCCTCGAGCCGCAGGCTCGGGCAGTAGCGCCGGCATTCGGCGAGATAGCCGCGCCTGAAGATCGAATTGCGCAGCTCGCGGAGGCCCGACCGCCAGTGGCGGCCGACGGTCCGCCAGAAGCCTGGGTACGTGACCATCGCCGTCAGGTCGCGGGCGGACACGGATCCGCGTCGATAGCCTTCCCGGGCGAAGCCCAGCACCGCGTTGGGGCCGACCGTGATCGTGCCGTCGACGAGCGGCGTGACGTGGATCCCGAGGAACGGCAGGCCCGGATCGGGGATCGGATAGACGAGGTGGCGGACGATCGAGCGCCGCGCCGGCGCGAGCGCGAAGTACTCGCCTCGGAACGGAATGATCTGCTCCCGGATCGCCATCCCGGCGAGGCGCGCGACGCGGTCGGCCTGGAGGCCGGCGCAGGCCACGAGGCGCGCGGCTCGGTAGGTCTCGCCGGCGGTCTCGATCGAGACGCCGTCGACGTCTTCGCGAATGGCGACGACTTCGCCGCCGAACCGGATCGTCGTCCCATCGGCCGCAGCCCGTGTGGCGAGCGCCGCCGCGACCTCGCTGTACGAGACGATGCCCGTCGAGCGGACGAGCAGCGCACCGAGGCCGCGCACCTCGGGCTCGAGCTCGTGGAGCTGCCCGCCGGACAGCCGCTCGACCGGGATCTCGTTGGCGTGGACCCGGCGCTCCAGCTCCTCCATCCGCCGGAGCTCGAGCGGGTCGGTGGCGACCAGCAGCTTGCCGGGCTCTTCGAAGCGGATCCCGCTGGCGCGGCAGAAGTCCTTCGTGGCGACCGCGCCGGCCCGGCAGAGCCGGGCCTTGAGGCTGCCGGGCGCGTAGTACACGCCGGCGTGGATGACGCCGCTGTTGTGACCCGTCTGGTGGGTGGCGACCCGATCCTCCTTCTCCACGAGGACGATCGCGGCATCTGGCCGGCGGCGGCGCAGGGCCAGCACGGTCGCGAGGCCGACGATCCCGCCGCCGACGACGGCCACGTCATAGCTGCCGGGTCCAGGCAACGCGTCCTCCGTTCGGCCGTACAGGCGAGTGTGCCGCGAAGATCGGGTACCGGCTCCGCCGCGGCCAGTGCCATGGGAAGGCCCAACGGCCCGTCCGTCGCCGCTCGGGCCGCGTAGGCTGAGGTCATGGCGCGGGGAGGGAGCGGCTCGCGGTCGCGGCGGGTGACGACCTACCGCGTCACGGCTCGGCGATCGGCGCCTCCACCGAATCGGAATCGCCTGCTTGTCGCGGTCGGCGGCGTCATCGTCGTCGGGGCGCTCGGGGCGGTCCTCGTCCTGAGCGGCACGCTCCAGGGCCTCCTCGGGCAGCTGGGCGCGGCCATCCCGGGCAGTGGCACCCCGGCGCCGTCCCGGCCGGCCACCCTGCCGGCCGGGACGTACCAGTCGCGGGCCTTCCAGCCGCAGCTGACGTTCACGCTCCCGGCCGGCTGGTGGGTCGCCGCAGACTCGGCGGACTTCCTCCAGCTTGCGCCGGTCGATTCCGACCAGCTCGGGATCTACCTGTTCCGGGATCCGAGCGCGGCATCACAGGCGACCGCCTGTCCGCTCTCTCCCGAGCCGGGCGTCGGCGGGCTGAGCACCGACCTCTCGACCTGGATCCGCGGCCGTCCCGGCTTCGTGACCAGCAACCCCCGGCTGGCCCAGGTCGGCGGCCTGCGCGGTGTCGAGCTCGACGTCGGGATCGTGGACAGCTGGACGGCGTCGTGCCCGTTCGCCAACGGCGCGCCGACCGTCCCGCTGTTCGTGGATGAGCCGGCGCGCCTGCGGTGGGTCGTCGCGGGCAGCGAGCGGCTTCGGCTGTCGCTGCTCGACGTGCCGGGCGGCGGCACGGTCGTGGTCGACATCGACGCGTTCGATGGGTCGCTGTGGGACGACTTCGTCAACCGCGCCACGCCGATCGTCCAGGGCTTCCGCTTCGCGTCACCGGGGGGTTCGCCGAGCGCGACACCCTGATCCCCCTGCGCGGCCCCGCGGCCCGCACGCCGCCGGGCCGGCTACATCGACGGCGTGAAGTCCGTCTTGAGGAAGCCCTCGGGATCGTCGCGGAACTCGAGGAAGCAGCCTTTGCCGCAGAAGACGTACTCGCGGCCGTCGTACGTCGCGGTGAGCCCCTTCGTACGAGCCTGCTCGATGTCGACGGTCATGCCGCAGACGGGATCTTCGTTGGCGGCGACGTGCCGATGCTCAGCCATGTGGTGGCTCCTCCAAGTGATGTCTGGGGTCGATCGATACTCCCTGGGAGTATTGTCGTCGACGGGCCCAGGGCCCGCAAGCCTCACCGCAGCGGCGGGTCGCCCGGCGGCCGCCGTCAGCCCGCGGCGGGCGAACCCAACGAGGCCGTCGGCCGCTCGATGACGGTGATCGAGCCCGAGTACATGCCCATCGCACAGGTGTACCGGATCCTCCCAGGCTTGAGGGCCGGCAGATTGAAGACGTTCGGTCCGATCTTGAGGCTGGCGCCCGTGCCCCATGCCGGGATGACCATCGTCGCCGCGCACGTCGTCACGGTCTTCGACACGACGGTCCAGGTCGTCGGGATCCCGGCATAGATGACGGCGTTCGCCGGGCTGTAGCCCTCCGCACCCTGGTACGTGGTGAGGAGCTGGGCGCTGCCATCCGCCGAGAGCGTCGAGGTCGGCTGGGCCGCCGCGACCGAGCCGATTCCGAGGCCGGGCAGGTCGAGGCCCGCGAGCTCGAGGCCGGCGTTGAGGTTGAGGAACGCGAATGCCAGGACGACCATCCCGACGAAGCGCATGAGGTGCGGCTTGGCCCCGGATGGGACCACGACGGGAACGCCGGCGAGGGCGAGGAGGCCGGGCGCGGTGCCGACCGCGAACGTCCCGAGCAGGGCGGCGCCATACAGCGGCGAGCCGGTTGAGAGGGCGAAGATCTGGACCGCCTGGGTGAACCCACACGGCAGGAAGAACGAGGCCCCGCCCATCGTCGCGGCCCGCGCGTCCGAGTAGGCGCCGCCCGTTCGCCCGAGCCCGAGGGAGCGGCTCACGCCCAGCGGCAGCGTCGGCGACCAGCCGGCGATTCGGGGCGACAGCCCCGTCAGGCGGGTGCCGAGAATCGTCATGACGATCGCCACTCCGACCATCAGGACGGCCGTCACGAGTGGCGGCATCCGGACGCTGGCGCCAAGGGCGCCGAGCACCATCCCGAAGAAGGCATAGCCGGCCACGCGACCGAGGATGAACACGACCGCCGGTCGCATCGCGGACAGCCCGGTCCGCTCCCCCGATCGCTGGAACGAAGCCGACAGGGCCAGCACCAGGCCGCCCACGAGCGCCATGCACGTCGACACGCCGGCGGTCAGGCCGAGCAGGAGGGCGACGACGATCCCGCCCTTCGACAAGTCGCCGACGCCCGAGGTGAGCTGGGTGAGGCCGGTGACCTGGGCCAGGACGGCGAGGACCGCGACGAGCGCGAGGCCGACCCCGGCCGTGAGCCAGACCTTGGGATCGCGCTCCAGCCAGGGCGTCTCGCCGATCTCGTAGCCGGCCCGCGTGATCGCCCGCTCGATCGAGCGGTACGGGATGGGGTGCTCGCTCCGGAGGATCGCCCGGCCGCGCGGAGCGGAGACGCTGACCTCCTCGACCGCCTTGATCTGCATGAGGTGCTTGGCGATCCGGATCTCGCAGGAGCGGCATGTCATGCCGAGGATCGGCACGATCGTCTCGACGTAGCCGTCGTCGTCGACCTGGTCGACGGGCTCCGGCTCGTAGTCGGGCGACAGGACGTCGACCGAGGACGGGCTCTGGGTGCGCGTCCAGACGTCGGCGTTCGTGGTTCCGGACATCACGGCACCACCGTGATCGTGCCGCGCATGCCGGCCTCGTAGTGGCCCGGAGCATGGCAGGCGAAGGCGTACGGGCCGGGTCCATCGAACGTGTAGGTCAGCGAGCGCGTCTGCATCATCCCGAGGCCGTCGATCTCGGGCGTGCCGGCGACGTCGCCCGCGACGGCGTCAGCCGGGCCGACCATGAACTCATGGCTGGTCGGGCCCATGACCGTCACCTCGAAGGTGAGCGTCTCCCCGCGCGCCACCGCGATCGTCGATGGGCTGAAGGCGTAGCCCGGTCCGGCCCAGATGTGGACGACGCGCGGCGTCGAGGCCGTCCCCGCCACGAAGCCGGGCTGGCCCGGCGCGGGCGCGTCTGCTCCCTGGCCGCCAGCCCGGCCGACCATCATGCCGGGGCCGGCGACCGTGCCCGAGCCAGCCATCATGCCCCACCAGGCGCCGGGGCCTCGGACGAGCGTGGCCGTGAGGGCGACCGACGCGACGACGAGCGCCACGATGGCGACCGCCAGCAGGAACCACGTCGGGACGGAGCGGGGTGGGGCGGCTTCGTTGGTGGTCATCAGTGTCTCCAGAGCAGCCGGCCGAACGGGCCGGCGGTGTCGCGGGGATCCGCAGGCTGGCGCCGGTCGAGGCGAGCCTGGTAGCCCGCAGCGGCGACCGCGTCCCCTACGGCAGCGTCGGTCGCGACGCTCGGCTCACGACGGACGATCGCCATCTCGTCACGCAGGTCGACCCGCACCCGATCGATGCCGTCGAGCCGCTTGAGCGCCCGCGTGACGCGCACGACGCACGCCCCGCAGGTCATGCCCACGATCGGGAAGCGGATCGTCTCGGACGCGCCGGCGCCGGATTGGGAGGGTCCGGCGCCGGCGTGGGACGTCGCGTTCACATCGACACCATCAGGCCGAAGCTCATGGCGATGACCGCCACGGCAAGCCCGGTCTTGACCCACGGCGAGTTGGAGCGGTTCCAGCGGCCGAGCTGGCCCAGGATCCGACGATTGCTCACCGCGAGCAGGAGGACGAGCAGCGGGACGATGAAGGCCAGGTTGTAGAGCGCCAGCAGGGCGATGCCCGTCGCGCCCCCGCCGGACGCGTGCAGGACGGCCGTGATCTCGAGGTAGATGGCGCCGGAGCACGGGACGGTGCAGATGCCGACGAGGACCCCGGCGATGAGCATGCCCGCCAGGCCGCCGCGTTCCATCGCCTTCTGCATCCGGCCGTGCGTCCCGGACGGCGCCATCATCGACGGGCCGACGCCGGGCAGGAAGACGTCCTTGATCATCCACAGCGCCATGACCAGGGCGAGGATCGAGGCGCCCCGGGCGACGAGGTGGTCCCTGCCCAGCCAGCCGAGGAAGCTCAGCAGGCCGAGGCCGATGATGAAGTACGTGACCAGGACGGCGGCCACGTAGAGCGATCCGGCGCCGAGGAGGCGCTGCCGGGCGGCCAGCGTCGGCGAGCCGTCACCGGTGACGGAGTTGACGAGCGTCAGGGTGTACGTCGCGAAGAGGACCAGGAGCGCGAAGGCGCAAGGGTTGAAGCCGTCGGCCACGCCCGACGCAAGGACCGTCGGCACCGTCAACCCGCCGAAGGCCGCCTGCTCGAACGGGAAGGCCAGCACGTAGCCGCTGGCCAGCCCGCCGGCGCCGACGATCAGGGCGACGAGCAGGACGAACGGGCGCGGCCAGCCAGGGAACACCCCGGGGCGGGCCTGGGACGCCCCGGCCGTCATGCCGCGGCCCGCCCCGGCTCACCGGCCGAGTCGGCCGGCTGGACGACGATCTTGCCGTGCATCGTCGGGCTGTCCTTGCCGCCGCAGCAGCTCTCGCACCAGACGTCGTAGGTGCCCGGCTTGTTTGGAACCGTCCAGGTCACGAGGCGGCTGCTCTCGGCGGGCAGCTCCTCGTACAGGCCGAGATCCGGCGAGACCATCGTGTGGACGCCGTTCTGGAGGTGCATCGCCGCGTCGTTGGTCCACCACGACAGCGTCACCGTCGCGCCGGCCTCGACCGTGATCGTCGAGGGGGTGAAGCCGGCCATCGAGCTCTGGACGTCGATGACGCCACCAGTCGCCGCCGGCCGGTGGAAGAAGTCCCCGAATGCCAGGAGGGCGCCGATCGCGAGGACGGCGATGACGAGCCCGCCGAAGGTCACCGTTCGGATCGTGCTCGGCCGTGAGCTGTCGGTTCGAGGCGTGGGGCGCTGCGCCCGTCGGTCGGCGATGGTTGCGGCGCGGCGGTCGCGGCGAGCCGAGGGCTGGGGGGTGGTCATCGGACGGTCTCCAGGTCAGTGGGCTTCGAGCAGCTGGCGGGCATGCTCGAACTCGTCGGAGCTGATCTCGCCCTTGGCGAGCCGGGCCCGAAGGATGTCCAACGCCTCGTCCCGGCCTGACCGCCTGGGCTCCCGGACGAGGACCCACACGAGCACGGTCAGCACGACGACCCAGGCGCCCATCCAGAGCCACGCGTCGAGGCCCATCGACCAGCCAGCCATCATCGCGAGCCTCCTTCGCGACGAGGATCGACCGGCAAGGTCAGGAGGTCGTCGAGGGCGGCTCAGGCTTGCGTCAAGATTCCGTCACGGGCGCCGGGAGCTCGACGATGAACGTCGACCCCCGCCCGAGGCCGGGGCTCTCCGCCCACGCCCGCCCGCCCATTGCCGTCGCGAGCGCACCCGCGATCGCGAGCCCGATTCCCGACCCGCCCTCCGCCCGGCTGCGGGCGGCGTCGACGCGGTAGAAGCGCTGAAACACCGCGTCGCGCTGGCTCGGGGTCAGGCCGGGCCCCGTGTCGGAGACCGCCAGGCGCGCGCGGCCGTCACCGACCGCCGCCTCGACCCGCACCGTCGACCCCTCTGGGGCATGACGGATGGCATTCGACAGGAAGTTGCCCACGATCTGGATGACGCGATTCCGATCGGCGGTCGCCGTACCGGCCCCGCCCGCGGTCAACGCCACCTGGCGCTGCCCGGCGAGCGGCGCGAAGCGCTCGACGGCCTCCGCTGCCACGGCCCCGAGGTCGACTGGACCGGCCTCGAGGACGAGTTGGTGGGCCTCCGCCCGCCACAGGTCGGCGAGGTCGTTGACGAGGCCGGTCAGCCGCCCGGCCTCGGACCGCAGGAGCCGCCACGTCTCCTCGTTCGGCGCGATCACGCCGTCCTCGAGGCCTTCGAGGTAGCCATCAAGCGTCGTGAGTGGCGTCCGCAGCTCGTGGGCCACATCGCCGACGAGCTGGAGGCGGCGGCGCTCGGTCGACTCCAGCGAATCGGCCATCGCGTTGAACGAATCGGCGAGCTCACCGAGCTCGTCCGGCTCGGCCACCGGCACACGCTCGGCGTAGTGGCCCCCGGCGATCCGGCGCGCCGCTGCAGCCATCCCGCCGATCGGCCGTGCGATCCGCGCCGCGACGGCGAGGCTGACGACGGTTGCGGCGGCGATGGCGATGACGCTCGCGGCCAGGAGGGCCCGCCGCATGGCATCGGCGAAGGCGGCCCGGGTCGCCTCGTCCATGGCGGCCCCGGTCGGATCGTTGGGTGGATGGCCCATCGCCTCGGCGAAGTAGCCCGGTCCGACCAGCAGCACCGCGACGCCGACCGTCCCGAGGGCCGCGGCCGCGACGACCAGGAAGGCCAGGAGGAGGCGGGCACGGAGGGAGCTCGGGAGCACGGTCAGGCTCGCTCGCGGAGCCGGTATCCCACGCCGCGGACGGTCTCGACGAAGCGCGGGCTGTCGGCATCGTCGCCGAGTCGACGGCGAAGGTTCGCCACGTGGACGTCCACGAGATGCTCGTCCGCCACGAACTCGGGTCCCCAGACCCGGTCGAGGAGCGCCGACCGCCGGACGACGGTGCCCGGGTCGCGTGCCAGGGCAGCCAGGAGGTCGAACTCCAGGGCGGTCAGCTCGATCGGCTGCCCGTCGACGCGCACCGCGCGCCGGGCGACGTCGACCTCGAGGCCGTCGACTGGCGCGGCCGTGCCCGCGAGTCCTATCGGACGCCGCCGCCGCAGGAGCGCCTTGATCCTGGCCACGAGCTCGCGCGGCGAGAACGGCTTGACCAGGTAGTCGTCCGCCCCGACCGTCAGCCCGACGACCCGGTCGATCTCCTCGCCCCGGGCCGTGAGGATGAGGACGTACGCGTCCGAGAAGGTTCGCAGCTGGCGACAGACCTCGATGCCATCCAGGCCGGGAAGCATGACGTCGAGGACCACGACATCGGGGGCCTCGGACCGAACGACCTCGAGCGCGGCTGGTCCATCGGCGGCCTCGAGGACCGAGATGGACTCGGCTTCGAGATAGCCGCGCACGAGCTGTCGGATCGGCGCCTCGTCGTCGACGACGAGGACGCGGGGGCGCGCATCCATGCCTGCAGTTTCGCCATCGTTCGGCCCCGTCCCGCAGGGCCGAAGGTCACGTCGATGGGAGCCCCGGAAGGGCCGATCGGTCAGGTCGCGGCCGCGATCGGCCGCTCCTGAATCGGACGATGCGAGCCGCTACCAGCCGGGCCGGCGCCGCATTCGGCCGAGGACTCGCCAGCCGAGCTCCGCCACGATCGTCCAGCCAAGCTGGCCGGCCCTGCGGATGACTGTCTTCATCGCGCTCTCCCCGCACGTACGACGCGAGATGCGCTTGCGACGCGAGGCGGGCCCGATGCGTTGCGCGCCGGCCCGTGCGCCGGTGCGAGGGCGCGCCGCAGACGGCCCCGGCGGGAGGGCGCTGTTCAGTCGTAGTCGGCCGGCGCCATGCGGACGGGGGTGAGCTTCACGGCGCTGAACGTGCCGGTCTCATCGTCTCGCTCGAGGGCCAGGTCGAGCGCCCCGCGGCGGCACTCCAATCGGAACGTGGCGCTGTTGAGGCCATCGCCGGCGATGACCGGTCCGAGCCGGACCGTGCCGAATCGGGCCTCGGCCGCGCGCATTGCCCGAGCCAGGGCCTCGGCGTCGACCCCGGGTGCGAGCGGCAGGTCGGTGGGCCAGCCGGGTGATGCGCCATCAGTCGCGACCAGGACCTCGGCGATCCGCTCGGCCGCGGCGCGCAGCGCCGCCGGCGCCTCCGGAACCGAGGTGAGATTCAGCGTCTGGACGAGCGGCGGCCACTCCGGCGAGAGCAGGATCTCGGCCTTCACCCGGCCGCGCTCGCCGCGGAGCCACCACTGCAGGTGGAATGGGCTCCTCGAGATCGGGGCCTCCGACGCGTCGGGCTCGAGGCGGCCGTGGGTCGCGGCCAGCCGCGCCACGAGCGCCCGACGGCGGGCCACCGGCTCGTCGAGCTCGACGTTCATCGCGAAGAGCTTCGTCGCGGTGGCGTCATCCCACTGGCGCAGGAGGCCCTCGACCGTGCTCCGGGCGGCCAGCGTGGCGGCGCTCGGCCGGATCCGGCGGCTCGGCGCGGCATCGTCTTCGAGCAACGACGAGAAGAGGGCCTGTCCGAGGCGGGTCGCCGGCGCATAGCGGCCGTTGGCGAGCACGATCGTCCCCAACCCGGATGCCGCGTGCCAGCGCATGTTCGAGCCATAGCCGGGGTAGCCACCGCTGTGGCCCGCGATGCGGCCCCACCGCAGGTGGTCCTCGACGAACAGGCCGAAGCCGTACGCCGCCCCGTCGAATTCTGGGTCGGCGTCGGGCGTCGGGAAGCTGATGGCGGGATCGAACGAGATCATGGGCTGCTGCATCTCCCGCCGGCTGGCACGCGCGAGCGGGTGGCCGGCCGACCACGGCTCCGGCAGGCCCGCGTCGTCGCGGGGCGGGAAGGCGTCGCTGAAGCCCCTGACCCAGCTGGCCAGGTCCCGGACGCTCGTGAACAGCCCGCCCATCGCGGCCAGGGCGCCGTACCCGTCGATGGGCTCGGCGAGGTAGCCCGTGTCGCGCCAGACGTAGCCGCGGGCCAGGCGTTCGCGATCGACCTCGTCCTGGAGGTAGGTCGAGCTCGACATGCGGAGCGGAGCGAGCAGCCGCTCGGTCACGACCTCGCGGTACTCGCGGCCAGCGACCGCGGTGATCAGCCGGCCAAGCAGGCCGTAGCCGAGGTTCGAGTACTCGAAGTGCGTACCCGGCGCCCAGGCGAAGGACAGTCCGCGCTCGGCAAGCTCGAGGAAGCGCTCGGGGTCGAGGCCCTGCTGGCGGTCGCCCCATGGGTCGTCGGTCGGGAAGCCGGCGGTCATCGTCAGGAGGTGCCGGATCGTGATCGCCGGCGAGTCGGCCGTCGGACCGCGCAGCCCGGCCAGCCGCGGCAGGTGCACCGCGATGGGGTCGTCGAGGCGGAGGCGGCCCTCGTCCCGGAGCAGGAGGACGGTCGCCGCGGTGAAGCTCTTCGTCATCGAGGCGATCCGGAAGACCGTGTCGGCGTCCGGCGTCCGGTCCTCGCCGACGACGGCGGTACCGAGGCCCCGGACGTGCCGGAGCTCGCCGTCGACGATCAGGCCGTAGGCGACGCCCGGGACCTTCCAGCCCGCAAAGGTCCGGTCGGCGAGCTCGTCAGCCCGGGCGAGGGCCGCCTCGAGCGACATCCGCGCTCCCTCCGTGGACGAGGTGAGACTGCCGGGGGAATCGACGGGCCGCCGGTGACCCGGCGGCCTCGAAGTCTGCGGTCCGTCGGCGGACCGTGCCGGCCCAGCCCGTCGCTGCTAGTCGTTCAGTGCGCGCAGCTCCGTGCCTGGCCGGCGTCGTCGGCCGTCCGGAAGCTCGAGCCGCAGCCACACGCCGCGACGGCGTTCGGGTTGTTGACCGTGAACCCGGCGCCCATGAGTGTGTCGACGTAGTCGATCTGCGAGCCCTGGATGAGCGGGATGCTGTTGCCGTCGACGTAGACGCGGACGCCGTTCGCCTCGAGGACGTTGTCCTCGGGGGTCGGCTGGTCCTCGAGCATCATCCCGTAGCGGTAGCCCGAGCAGCCGCCGGAATACACGTACACCCGCAGGCCGATGTTCGGGCTCGGCTCGTCCTTGGTCAGGTCGCGCAGCTTGGTGGCTGCGGCGTCGCTGAGGGACAGGACGGTCGGCTGCTGGTCGATCATCTGGCGGTCTCCGGGTACGTGCGGCTCGGGCGGACGCATGGGACGCCGAGCAGGGCGCTGGCGCGTAGGGCCATCCTACGCACGGCACCCGATTCCGACAACCACCCCAGTCGAAATCGACCGGGCACTCGCCGCTCTGGTTCGGGCGTGCCACACTCGGTCGAGCGCGAGCGATCGAGCGGCACGGAGGAACGACACATGGCATTGCTCGATCCATGACGAACCCACGCGACGAGCGACGTCGCGCGACCGCGGCGCTCCTGGCCGGTCCCGGCCTGCGACTCATGCTGATGGCGATCGCATCGCTCGCCGTCGGAGCGGTCATCGCGATCGCCGCGCGCGGCTTCGCGCTCACCGACCAGCTCGTGGGCTACACCCTCGTCGGCCTGCTCCTCCTCGCCCCAGTGCCGATGCTCGCCGGTGACACCACGGACGCGCTGCTCCTGCTCGCGGTCCGGCGGCGCGCCGTGTCGACCGAGGCGTATGGGCGAATCGCGAGCTGGGCCGTGCCCGGAGTCCTCATCGTCGTCGGGATGCTCGTCTACCCGGTCGTGCTGACCGTCGGCGGCGTCGACCTGCTGGGTCTTGCCGTCGTCCTCGGCGCGTTGATGCTGCTGGGCGTCCTGCCGATCGGCGGATGGCTCGTCGGAAAGCTCCGGCGACGGCGCGAGGAGCCCTGACGGGCTATCGTTGATGCCCGGCCGTCCGGGGACCGTGCCCGCATGCAGCGGGCCGGCGAGCGGCCGTGGAGCGTTCCCGAGGAGCCTCGCCACGCCCGAGTCGCCACGCGCCCGCCGCTTCGCCCTCCCGGAGATGCACGATCCGCGGACCGCCGAGGCGATCGACGCGCTCCTCGCCGGTCGTGCCCGGCGTCGGGGCCGGCCCGTGACCCCGCTCGTGCCGGCCGGCGAAGGCCGGCCGCTGTCGCGTCTCGAGAACCGCGTCGCCTGGTACGAGGCACTCCGACGGGAGGACGCTCGCCAGCAGCGCTACAGCCGGGCCACCTCGATCGTGGCCTTCGGCGTCCGCCCCCTCAGCGACGTCGCACGCGACGATGGCTGGCTCGACCGCGTGGCCTCGCCCGTCAGCCACGCCATCCGTCGCGGCGCCCGCGAGACCGACCTCGTGACGCGGGCCGGCCCTGGTCTCTTCCAGGTCCTCCTGCCGGAGACGACCGAATCGGAGGCGGCCGCCTTCGCCGAGCGCGTCGTGGCGGATTGCCGCATCTGGCTCGAGGCGATGGCCGCCCCGGTCATCGTCCACGCCGCCGCGGCGGGCACGACCGGTGACATGGACCTCGACGAGACGCTCGCGAGGGCGGTGGAGCTGCTCGGGCCCGACTGAGCCCGGGCCTCAGCCCTCGACCCGCTCGACGATCGTCGCGATCCCCTGCCCGACGCCGATGCACATCGTCGCGAGGCCGTAGCGCCCGCCGCGTCGCCGGAGCTCGTGGACGAGCATCGTCACGAGCCGGGCGCCCGAGGCGCCGAGCGGATGACCCAGGGCGATCGCGCCGCCGTTGACGTTGACCTTCTCGGGATCGAGCGCGAGCTCGTCGATGCACACGACCGACTGCGAGGCGAAGGCCTCGTTGAGCTCGACCAGGTCGAGGTCCTCGACCGTGAGCCCGGCGCGCCGGAGGACCTTGCGGACCGCCGGCACGGGACCGATGCCCATGATCCCCGGGTCGACACCGGCGACGGCCGTGGCGACGACGCGGGCCATCGGGCGCAGGCCCAGCTCGCGCGCCTTGGCCGATTCGGCCAGCAGCACCGCCGAGGCCCCGTCGTTGATCCCCGACGAGTTCCCGGCGGTCACTGAACCGCCCTCCCGGAAGGCGGGCCTGAGCTTCGCCAGGGCCTCGAGCGACGTGTCCGCTCGGGGGTGCTCGTCGCGCCGGACGACGACCGGGTCGCCCTTCCGCTGGGGAACCTCGACCGGGACGATCTGGTCGTCGAACAGCCCGGCCTCGATCGCCTCGATCGCCCGCCGCTGCGAGCGCAATGCGAACGCGTCCTGGCGCTCGCGCGTGACGTCGAGCCGGTCGCGGTATCGCTCGACGACGTTCTCGGCCGTCTCGCCCATCGAGTACGGGTAGTGCGCGGCGGCCAGCTTCGGGTTCACGAAGCGCCAGCCGAGCGTCGTGTCGTAGGCCTCGCGTGCGCCGCGCTCCCAGGCCGCCTCGGGCTTGGCCATGACGTACGGCGCGCGGGTCATCGACTCGACGCCGCCGGCGATGAACACGTCGCCGTCGTCGACGGCGATCGCGTGAGCCGCCGAGTTGATCGCCTGGAGGCCCGAGCCGCAGAGGCGGTTGACGGTCAGGCCGCCGACCTCGACCGGCAGGCCGGCCAGCAGCACGGCCATCCGGGCGACGTTGCGGTTGTCCTCGCCGGCCTGGTTGGCGCAGCCCAGGATGACGTCCTCGACGAGGGCGGGATCGATCTTCGTCCGATCGACGATCGCCTTGATGACGAGCGCGGCCAGGTCGTCTGGGCGGACGCCCGCGAGCGCGCCACCGTAGCGTCCGACGGGCGTCCGGACGGCCTCGATGATCCAGGCATCGCGAAGGGGACGGTTCGGATCTCGCATCGAGCCGATTATCCGCGCCGGGTCAGCGCGACGTCCGGCGGACTAGCGTGACGCTCCCCTGGCCTCGCGAAGGAGCGCCAGGGCCGGTCGGAACGCGCCCGCGTCGTCGTCCGAGAGGGCATCGAGGCTGAGGGCGACCTCCTGGAGCCCCGTCCGGCGCGCCCACTCGATCGGCCCGAACGGATGGCCGGCCCCGAGGCGCATGGCGCGATCGATGTCCTCGGCCGGAGCGACCCCGTCGCCCATGGCTCGATAGGCCTCGTTCACGATGGCCAGGATGACCCGCTCGGCGATCGACTCCGGATCGAGGGGGACCGCGCCCATCACTCGCTCCGGCCGGGCGAAGCGCGGCGCGGGCTCGATCCGACGGCCGTGCTGGTAGCGGTAGAACCCCAGGTCGGTCTTGCGGCCGAGCTGGTGCGCGGCGACGAGCTCCTCCTGGATCGGCGACGGGCGGAAGCGGGCGGTTCGACCGAAGCCTTCGAACAGCCCGCGCGCCGCCGCGAGGTTGACGTCGAGGCCGATGAGGTCCATGAGCGTGAACGGGCCCATCGGGTACCCGGCGCCGGCGATCGCCTCGTCGATCGAGGCGACCGTTCCGAGGCCCGCCCGGAGCAGCCGCAGTGGCTCGAGGGTGAACGGCCGGTTGACCCGGTTGACGATGAAGCCGGGCACGTCGGCCGAGCGAATCGGCGTCTTGCCCCAGTCCTCGGCGATCGCGGCGGCGCGCTCGACCGCCCAATCCGCCGATCCGCGCGGCGCCACGACCTCGACCAGGTCCATGACCGGCGCGGGGTTGAAGAAATGCAATCCAACGACGCGCTCCGGCGCGACGCGCGCCCCCTCGGCGATGCGTCCGACCGACAGGGCGCTCGTGTTCGTGGCGATGACGACGTGGGGCTCGGAGACGCGGTCGAGCTCGTCGAACAGCGCCTGCTTGACGGCCAGGTCCTCGATCACCGCCTCGACGACCAGGTGCGCTCCCTCCGCCGCCTGGCTCGCGGAGGCGGCGACGCTCAGGTGCTCGATCCGACCGTCGGCCCAGTCCTCGATCCCGTCCGCGTCGAGCTCGAGCTTGGCCGCCCGGCGGCGGAGCCCGTCGCGGATGCGTCCCCGAGCGCGATCGGTCGAGCCGGGCAGTGGGTCGTGGAGCGCAACCTCCCAGCCCGCCTCGAGCGCCACCTGGGCGATGCCGGCACCCATCGTGCCGGCCCCGACGATCGCGACGCGCGCCGGCATCAGACCGGCTTGAACGCCTCGAACGGCTGACGACACGATCGGCAGTAGAACAGCGATCGGCATTGCGTCGGTCCGAAGGCGCTGTCCATGACGACTCGCTCGGAGTCGCAGTACGGGCATCGGACGTCGGCCGGGTCTGCCGGTGGGGCGAATCCGACGCTCGCGAGCTGCGTCCGTCCGGTCTCGGTGATCCGATCGCTCGTCCACGGGACCCGCCACGTGAACGCCACCGATGCCGCTCGCCCGAGCGGCGCGAGCGCGTCTTCGACCGAGGCGCGGATGACCTCGAGCGCCGGGCAGCCGACGAAGGTCGGGAGGAGCTCGACCTCGATCCGGCCTTCGGGGGTCACCTCGATGCGCTCGACGATGCCGAGATCGACGATCGACACGACCGGGATCTCGGGGTCGCGCACCGATCCGAGGACGCGGAGGACGTCGGCCGGGGTCAGCGGTCGGGTCGTCGGGCTCGTCCCGCTCGCGGTCGGTGCGGTCGTCACCACGTCGCTCCCGGATCGGACCGCCGGACGGACGTGAACTCACCCCACAGCCAGCGGAACGCGTCGCCGTGCCGGCGTCGGCCCGCCCCGAACCGCTCGCGGCCTCCCGGAGCGGTCGCCTGGAGGTGCGGTGGCACGGCGAGCCCGAGGGGCACGAGGATCGTCGTCAGGTCCGCTCGCCAGGCCGCCTCGGCCGCGGCCATCGACCGCGTGAGGACTCCCGCCTCGAGCAGCGCGGCTTCGCCGGCGAGCGGCGCGAAGACCGTCGCGGCATCCGGCGCCACGGCCGCGAGCGCCCGCTCGAGGCGGG
>DATEZX010000289.1:0-9921 GCA_035255225.1 Candidatus Limnocylindrales bacterium | reverse complement strand
CGGAGCGCCCGGAAGCCGATGACCCCGCCGCACAACAGCGGCGCGGCCGCGAGGTCGTCGAAGCCGGGCGGCAGGTGCACGGCCACGTCGGCCCGGACGGTCATCGCCTCGGCGTAGCCTCCGTCTCGGTCCCAGCCGTTGAACGTGGCCTCAGGGCAGAGGTTCTCCCGACCCTCGCGACAGAAGCGGCACGTCCCGTCGAACCCCGCGAGCCACGTCGCCCCGGCGCGGTCCCCGATCGCCCAGCCGTCGACGCCGCCCCCGAGGGCCTCGACGGTCCCGACCACCTGGTGGCCCGGGACGGCCGGCGGCCGACGGCGCGGCGTGATGTCGCCCGTGACGAGCTGGAGATCGGTCCGGCAGACCGCGCAGGCCCGAACCCTGAGCAGCAGCTCACCGGCCGCTGGCGCCGGGTCGGGAACCTCGCGGAGTGTCAGCGGCGCGTCCGCGATCGGGCCGGGACGGTCGAAGGCGAGCGCGCGCATGACCGGCTCGTGGCCGCCTGGCCTAGGCGGTCGCGGCGACGACCCGGACGGCCTCGTCTCGGAGGTGCGCGTAGCCGGGCTTGATGACCTCGTCGATGAGCCGGAGCCGCTCGTCGAACGGCGCGAAGGCCGACTTCATGGCATTGAGCGTGAGCCATTCGATCTCGCCGAGCCCGATGCCGAAGGCCTCGTCGAGGGCCCCGAACTCGTCCGACAGCGTCACGTTCGACATGAGGCGGTTGTCGGTGTTGACCGTGACGCGGAAGCGGAGGCGCCGCAGGAGGTCGATCGGATGTCCGGCCACCGACGCGGCAGCGCCGGTGTGGACGTTCGAGGTCGGGCACATCTCGAGGCACACCCGGCGGTCCCGCACGAAGGCCGCGAGTCGGCCGAGGGCGACCTCGCCGTCGCCCAGGAGGTGGATGTCGTCGACGATCCGGACGCCATGCCCGAGTCGCTCCGCGCCGCAGAACTGGAGGGCCTCCCAGATCGACGGCAGGCCGAACGACTCGCCGGCATGGATCGTGATGTGAAAGTTCTCGTGACGGATCAGATCGAAGGCCTCGATGTGCTTCGTCGGCCGGTAGCCGGCCTCGGGGCCGGCGATGTCGAACCCGACGACGCCCTTGTCGCGCCACCGAATCGCCGCCTGGGCGACCTCGACCGAATGGGCCGCCTGGCGCATCGCGGTGACGAGGACCTTCATGACGATCGGCCGGCCGGCGGCGGCCGCGCGCTCGCCGCCGATGCGGAAGCCCTCGAGGTTCGCCTCGATGACCTCGTCGAGCGTCAGCCCGCGCTCGATGGACAGCTCCGGCGCGTACCGGACCTCGGCATAGATCACGCCGTCGGCCGCGAGGTCCTCGGCGCACTCGGCCGCCACCCGAACGATCGCATCCCGTTCCTGCATGACGCCGACGGTGTGCTCGAAGGTCTCGAGGTACAGCTCGAGCGACTTGCGGTCAGCGCCCCGCCGGATCCAGGTCGCCAGGTCATCCGGGTCGGTCGTCGGGAGCCTGCGGTAGCCGAACTCGGAGGCGAGGTCGATGACCGTTCGCGGCCGCAAGCCACCGTCGAGGTGGTCGTGCAGGAGCACCTTCGGCGCGCGCCGGATCGACTCGATCGCCAGCACGCGTCGAGTATGCGCCGAGGACCGGCGGGCGGATACGCTCCCGGCATGACCGATGCGACCTCGAAGCCGGCGCCGCTCGTCCTCGAGGGCGACAGCCATGGCACGTGGTGGCACGTGGAGCTGGACCGCTCGACCCTCATCCCGGGCCAGCTCGTCGACGGGCGCCTCCGCATTCGGGCCGATGATCCGGTGGAAGCCCGCGGGCTCGTCGTCGCCCTGACCGGCGTCGAGCACTGGCGGCACCGGGTCACGCACACCGACGCAGAGGGCCACCCGTCGACCACGGTGGTGACCTCGACCGGCGATCCGGTTCACGAGCCGGTGCTCCTCGGTGGCCCCATCTCGCTCGCCTCGGGCGAGACGCTCGAGCGGAGCTTTCAGCTGCCGGTGCCCCCACTGGGCCCGGCCAGCCTCGACGCCGAGGATGCGGGCTTCGAGTGGACGCTCGAGGCCAAGCTCGACGTCGCGGGCGATCTCGATCGGCGCCTCGAGGCGGCCGTGGTGGTGGCCCAGCCGATGGCGCTGCTGCGGGCCGGCGCCATCCAGCTCGGCGAGTTCGCGCTGTACGAGCGAGCCGACATCGCGGGCGACGGGATCACCGGGACGATCGAGCTGCGGCCGATGCCGCTGGTGTGTGGCGAGCCGTTCAGCGGCCGGGTCGAGCTGCACGTCCCGGGACGGCTGCGCCTCCAGGAGGTCCGAGCGGAGATCCGGGTCCACGTCGAGGCCACGGTCTCCGAGGGCGAGAAGCAGGACGTCCCCGCCTGGATCGGGGCGCTCTCCCCGGCGGCCGAGGTCGGTGGCGACCTCGCGTACGACGTCGCCGGCGCCCTCCCGTCGACGCCACTGCCCTCGAGCGAGCTGCCGCATGGCCGCGCCGGGGCGACGTTCCACGTCATCCTGGCGGTTGCCTGGGCGCCGGACACGCACCTCGTCCGGGATGTCGCGATCGCCTCGACCAGCGAGGTCTGACGGGCCCGAGGTCCATGGCGGCCCATCGGTCGCCGGCACCACGCCAGTCGTTCGATCAGCAGGAGATCCGCGGGTTCCACTCGTAGAACATGCCGTTCGGGTTTGGCTGCCAGACCCAGGCATGCAGCTCGTAGAAGGCCGGCAGGCCATAGCGATTGCCGGCCGCAACGAGGTGGAACGTCTCGCCGAACAGCGCCGGTGGCGAGGCGTTGGCCGCGTCCCAGGCTGCCTGGATGACGAGGTACTCGACAGCGACGAGCTGGAGCCGGCCGTCGGGGCCCGGCGCGTAGATGACGAGCTCTGGCGTCGTCGCGTTGACCGTGTCGTCGAGCAGCGACGGGTTGAGGAAGTGGATCCCCATCGTGCCTGCCCCGCCGGGATCGGCGATGCAGGTGATGCCGGCGAGGTCGGCCACCTCGACCGTGTAGCCGGCGGCCTTGGCCGCCGCAATGTCGTGGAACGCTGCGGTCGCGGTCCGCAAGTCGGCGAGCGAGGACTGGCCTGCGGCGGCCACTGGTGCCGCCACGGCGATGGACAGGGCCGCGGTCACCGCGGCGGCCAGGATCAAGCGACGCATCTCACACCTCGATCGGGACTTCGTAGAGATCGGGCGTCGGGTGGCCGGCGCGCTCGTGGACGCGCATGACGGCTTCCCTCGTGGGTCCGGTCGCGAGGCAGAAGACCTTGCCTGCCACCGGGTCGAGCCACGCCCGCTCGTAGTGCACGTCCTCGTCGCCTTCGATCGCGAGATCGCGGCCATGGGCCTCGGCCAGCTGCTCCGCGGTCACCCCGAAGAAGCCGTTGTGGACGTCCATGAACGTCGCCATCGGTGTCCTCCGTATCGGCCGGCCCAGCGCCGACCCTCGACTGGAGGCTCGTCGATAAGATGCCGCGCGCCATCGGTCGACCGACCGATCGGTCGGTCCGAGGACGACCTAATTCGCGGTCAGGTCGTCGGGCCGGCTGATGGCAGCCGCGCGGCTTCGTCCGGACTGCTTGGCCCAGCGGCATGGTCCAACCCGGTCGCTATGATCCGGGCATGATCGAGCGTCCCACCCGCGGCGACTGGCTGACGCTGCTCGCCCTCGGGTTCATGTGGGGCACCAGCTACGTCTTCATCCGGCTGGGCGTCGAGACCCTCCCGACGTTCACCCTCATCGCGGCGCGCCTCGGGATCGGCCTGGCGCTCCTGGTCACGGTCGTCGCCCTGGCTCACGAGGCGCTCCCCCGAAGCGCCAGGATCTACGGCCACCTCGTCGTCATGGCGGTCATCAACATCGTCCTGCCGTTCGCCCTGATCACGACCGCCGAGCGATCGGTCGACTCGAGCCTCGCCGCGATCCTCAACGGCAGCGTGCCGCTCGTCGTCATCGTCCTCGCCGCGCTGGTCCTGCACGACGAGCCATTGACCGTCAATCGGCTCGCCGGCCTGGTCGTCGGCTACCTCGGCGTCATCGTCCTGGTCAGCCACAACCTGTTCGAGTCGACGAGCCAGAGCAGCCTCGAGGGCGAGCTGGCGCTCATCGGGTCGACGATCTGCTACGGCGCCGGAGCGGTCTACGCCCGCCACAACATGCGCGGCATCGCGCCGATGATCCCGGCCCTGTTCCAGGTCGCCTTCGCGTTCGTCATCACGGCGGCCATCGCGCTCGTCACCGAGGATCCGCTCGGCGTGTCCTGGACACCGAGCGCCGTGCTCGCCGTTGCGTGGCTGGGGATCCTCGGCTCGGGCCTGGCCTATCTCGCGAACTTCCGGCTGCTGTCGCGGATCGGCGCGACGCGCACGTCGCTCGTCGCGTACCTCCTCCCGATCGTCGGCATCGTCGCCGGCGCGCTGGTCTTCCAGGAGCAGGTCGACGCCCGAGTCCTGGCCGGGACGGCCCTGATCCTGGGTGGCGTCGCCCTCGTCAACAGCCGCTACGGCCAGCGCCGGCTGTTCGGCCGGACCCCGCCGCCGGGCGCCGAGCCCGCCTGACCACCCGGGCGGCCCGGTCGCTGACTCCTAGCCGAGGGCGATCAGGACCGCGCCGACGACGACCGTCGCCGCCGCTCCGATCCGGACACCCGCCTCGCGGCGGCCCGCCGCCTCGCCCAGCCTGATGGAGCCCCACGCCGCGCCCAGCACGATCGCCGACTCGCGCAGCGGCGAGACGACGGCGAGCGGCGCCACGGAGTAGGCGATGAGAATCAGCAGGTAGGCGGTCAGCGCGAGGACCCCGGCCACCGCATCGCGACCGAGCCGCCGGAGCGGTGAGCGCTCGATGGCCTCCGGCGTCGGCTCCGGGGTGGCGAGCCAGCCCGTTCGTCGCCCGACGAAGACTATGGTCGCGAGGATCGAGGTGGCCAGGACTGCCAGGACGACGCCGTATTGCCATGCCTCGATGAGGCGAACGCCGACCCGATCGACGGCGGAGTAGGCGGCGATCGTGACGCCCGTCGCGATCGCGAAGCCGACGGCCCCACGGTGGCGGCGGCCGGCCTCGCCGAGCGCCTGCCATGGACGCGAGACGAGGAGGATCCCGGCGATGACCAGGGCGACCCCGACGCTGGCGACCGGGTCGAGCCGTTCGCCGAGCACGAGGACGGCAAACAGCACGGCCAGCATCGGGGCCGTGCCACGAGCGAGCGGGTAGACCAGCGACAGGTCACCGCGGCTATAGGCGCTGGCCAGGAGGATGAAGTAGAGCGCCTCGAGGATCGCCGAGGCGAACGCGACGGCGAGGCCCGTCGGATCCAGGGCGGGCGCGCCGTTGAGCAGCCACGCCACGACCCCGATCGGGGCCAGGATCAGGGTCCCGATCGCCTGCAGCCGGACCGAGGTCAGGAGCGTGTCGCCGGAGGTCTTGAGGAGGACGTTCCAGCCGGCGTGCAGGACGGCCGCGACGACGATCAGGGCCAGGACGAACGGAGGCACCGCGGGAGTCTAGTAGCCCGCGGTGCCCCTCAGCGAGGCGCGTCGGCGGCCGAGGCCGCCGGCCCAGCAGCTACCGAGCGATATCCCGGCGGGCGATCCCCCAGGCCCCGACGAGCGTCCCGCCGATCGCCAGGACCACGCAGCCGACGATGCCCACTGCGTCCCACTGGCCGATCATCGGCATGCCCATGTGCGCGATCAGCGCGAGCTGGTGGAACCAGTCCGGCAGGTTCAGCGGCGGCGCAACGAGGTCGATCAGGTACGTGATCACGACGAAGATGGCCGCGATCTCGCCTGCGAGCGATGTCCGGAAGAGACCACCGGCCGCGAACCCGACCCCGACGACCGCCCAGGCGAAGAGCCCGAGCGAGATCGAACCGACCAGCGCCTGCCCGGTAGCAAGGTTGCCGGCGAGGCCGCCGAGCCCGATCCCGGCCGCAAAGAGGATCGTCAGGACGACGACGGCGGCGAACGCGGCCACGCCCCCGGCCAAGACCCACCGGGCTCGCGTCAGTGGCGTCGTCAGGA
This sequence comes from Candidatus Limnocylindrales bacterium, assembly GCA_035255225.1. Taxonomy (GTDB): domain Bacteria; phylum Chloroflexota; class Limnocylindria; order Limnocylindrales; family CSP1-4; genus UBA5189. The sequence continues at coordinate 3,890 of DATEZX010000289.1, read as the reverse complement.
CAGTCTCGAGACGGCCATCGGTCTCGTCCGAGGCCCATTTCGACACGAACGTGGCCGCGGCGAAGCCCGCGGCGATGTACAGCAGCTCCGCGTAGAGCTGCAGCCAGCCGCCAGCCGACGAGAGGTCGATCCCCGGGAAGACCTTCTGGAAGGCCTCCTGCACGGTGCTGATCGAGCCCATCTCGTTCGCCAGGGACGCCGCGAACGCCGTGAACACGATCCCGACGATGCCCAGCCCGATCCCCCAGGCAAGAGCCCGAGGAATCTGTTCGCCTGCGGCGCGCGTCGTCGGGCCACTGACGCCCAGCAGCCCCGCGGGCAGGCCGGGCAGCGACAGGCCCGCTGTCACACCGAGGTCGCGGCGGGCGAAGAGCTCCACGCCGACCGCCAGCAGGACCACGCCCAGGATGCCCTCGAGGGCCACGGCGGGCCAGTCGTAGATGCCCACCAGCGGGATGTGGTCGAACGTCCAGTCGAACGGGCTGAGCCACATGAGCGGTCCCCCGATGGACAGCCCGTTGATGATCCACAGCACGGCCATCCCAAGCGCAGCGACGCCGGCCGAGCCGGCCCGACCGAGCAGCGGTGAGAGCGCGAGCGCGAGCCCGCCGAACAGCAGGGCCCCGGAGCCGACCCACAGCGCGAAGCCGAACGACGAGACGAGCGGGATGTGGTCACCGAGCTCGGCGTTCCCGAACAGGTTCGAGCTCACGGTCAGCGCGATCGCCAGGATCGCCATCGTGAGCACGAGCAGCGTCAGGTGCGCGGCGACCTTCTCGACGGCGATTCGTCGCTTGCCGAAGGGTGTGGCCGCCACGAAGTCGAGGCTGGCGCGGCGCGCCTCGCCGGCGAGCGTCCCGGACAGCGCCATGACCGACCACAGGGCAGTGCCCAGCGCGAAGATCAGGCCGTACTTGAAGGTGACGTAGCCGCCGAGCGTGCCGACCTTGTCGCCCATCAGGTCGGTGTTGGCGAACAGCCGCAGCAGCGATGGGGGGATGCCGCCGAACAGGGTGTCCAGCTGGTGTCGCGCGGCTTCCGTCGAGAAGATGTTCGAGACGGCCGCGCCCATGACGAGCGACATCCCACCGAGCAGTCCCGCGGCGATGATGAACGCCAGTCGCGAGTCGCGGATCGTCTTGCCGTAGATGCTCCCGAAGCCGTAGATGCGGCTGAGCCCGGACGCCCGGGTCAGCTGGCTCGCGGATGCCGATGCGGCCGCCATCACGCCCTCCCTGCCGGGCTTGCCGGCGCGGTCGCCGTCGAGGCGCCGTCACCGTGGCCGTACTGCGCCAGGAACGTCTCCTCGAGAGTCGGCTCCCGGCTCACGAAGTCGAGCAGCTCGTACTGTGCCGCCGCCCGGACGACCGGCGTGATCGGGCCGGAGACGCGCATCCGGAGGACGTGGTCGTCGGCCCTGACGTCCGAGACCCCGGGCAGCTGCTGGAACGCGGCCTCCGGGACGGGACCCGAGAACCGCAGCTCGACCTGGTGGTGGGCCAGGTCTCGGAGGCCCTCGACGCTGTCGACCTTGACGAGCCGGCCCTCGCGGATGATCGCGACCCGATCGGCGGTCCGCTCGACCTCGCTCAGGATGTGGCTCGACAGGAAGACGGTCCGGCCGTCATCGCGAGCCTCGCGCACGAGCTGGTAGAAGGATTGCTGGACGAGCGGGTCGAGGCCCGATGTGGGCTCGTCGAGGATGAGCAGCTCGGGCCGATGCTGGAGGGCGATGACGAGCCCGATCTTCTGCTTGTTGCCCTTCGAGTACTCCTTGAACCGTCGCTTCGGATCGATGTCGAAGCGCTCGATGAGCTGCGCCTGGTAGGCCCTGTCGACGCCGCCGCGAAGGTTGGCGAAATACTCGAGTGTCTGGCCGCCGGTGAGGCGGTCGTAGAGCGTGAACTCGCCAGGGATGTACCCGACCCGACGGTGGATGGCGACCGGGTCGACGGTCGTCTCGATGCCGAACACCCAGGCCTTGCCCGACGTGGGGCGGATCAGGTCGAGGACCGTCCGGATGGTCGTCGTCTTGCCGGCCCCGTTCGGGCCGAGGAAGCCGAAGACCTCTCCCTGACCGACCTCGAGGTCGACCTCGATGATCCCCCGGGCGGGTCCATAGGACTTGGTCAGCTTGTCGGTCTGGATGACTGCGGTCATGTCGCTCCCTTTCGCGGTCGGCGGCCGGCCGAGGCCGGCGGTTGTCAGCCGAACCAGAACTCGATGGTTGGCTCGTCGAGGAACTTCAGCGAGCCGGGACGCGCGCCGACGATTCGCTCGAACGCTTCAAGGTAGGCATCGAATGTCCGCTTGACCTCCTCCAGCGAGACCGCCCCGGTCTGACGATCCACCCACAGCTGGCTGGCGAGCTCGCTCATCCCCTGGACGAGCGTGGCGAGGACCCGTGCGAGGTAGTCGGGGTAGCGCGACGAGAACGCACCCTCGGCCACGCCCTGGCGAACGATTCGCTCCAGCCACGGCACGAGCCGCACGGCGACGATCCGCCGCAGCTTCTCGCGGACCACGGCATTGTCGTCCGACTGCCAGACCCGGAGGATGCCAAGGACGAGGTCCTTCCGCTCGGCCTTGAACCGGGCCAGGCCCCCGAACAGCCGCTCGAGCTTTTCTGCGGCCCGCATCACGGGGTCGCCCAGGATCGGTTCGAGTTCAAACGTCGCCTGGTCGGCCATGCGGTTGACGACCGCGTCGACGAGGGCGTCCTTGGAGTCGAAGTAGTGGTAGAAGGCGCCCTTCGAGGCCTCGCTGAGCTCGAGGACGTCCTGGACGCTGAACTGCTCGTAGCCCCGGGACATGATCAGCCGCTGGGCGGCGTCGACGAAGACGTCGCGCCGCACGGCATGCGCCTCGGGGTTCAGCGTCCTGGCCATGTGACCTCCGCGGGATCGGCGGCCAAGGTTTGCCGAGATTGTCAGACCGACCGTCGGTCTAAGAATACGCCAAGCGGTCAAGGGACGCAGGGGGTATTGACAGGGCCGTCGCGACGTGCCAACGTCACCCCGCTCATATGTGCGACCTATTGCTCATGTGTGCGGCCGACTGAGGACAGGACGGCTTTGGTGACAACGACGGGCCGGCGGAGCAGTGGGAGTGACGTGCGCCAGATGGTGCGCATCACCCAGCTCTACTACCGCATGCACCTCAGCCAGGAGCAGATCGGCGACCGCCTCGGCCTCAGTCGGTTCCAGGTCGGCCGCCTGCTTGCACGGGCGCTGCGCGAGGACATCGTCAAGATCGAGATCGTGCATGCGGTCGCCCGCCTGGTCGAGCTCGAGGACGCGCTCGTCGAGCGGTTCGGGCTCCAGGCCGCAGTCGTCGTGGACGTGCCGATCTCGCCCTCGGAGGAAGCCGCCGAGCAGGTCGCCCGGGAGGCCGTCGCGGGCGCCGCCGTGCGCTACCTCTCGGACCTTCGCCCGGGCGGCTCGATCGGCGTGTCGTGGGGCCGGACGATGCTCGAGCTGGCGCGCCAGCTGAAGCCGGGCTGGACGAGCGCCACCGAGGTCGTCCAGCTCAACGGCGCCACCTCCCTCTCGACCGAGCCGACACGTGCCAACGAGATCGCGGAGCGGTTCGGCGCGACGACCGGGGCCGCGATCCGGATGCTCGCCGCACCCGCGATCGTGGGCAACCCGCAGCTGCGACGTGCGCTCGAGGAGGACGCCTCGGTCGGCGCGACGATCGCGGCCGCCCGGGCCACCGCGACCGCGATCTTCGCTCTCGGCGTCCTCAGCCCTGAGAGCGTGCTGGTTGGCTCGGGCTACCTCACCACCCGGGACGTGGCGGACCTGCAGGCGGCGGGGGCGGTGGGCGACATCATCGGTCGGTTCCTGCGCGTGGACGGGACCACCGCTTCGCCGGAGCTGGACCAACGG
>DATEZX010000288.1:0-2733 GCA_035255225.1 Candidatus Limnocylindrales bacterium | reverse complement strand
GTCCTGGCGCACTTCAACGGGATCTACTTCCGCAATCCCGCGTACATCCAGGCCGGCAACATCATGACCCTGCTCATCCCGGTGGTCCTGTTCGCGATCTTCCAGCGGGCGTTCATCCGGGGGATCGTCATCACGGGGGTCGAGAAATGAGCACCGCAGCCGCGCCCTTCCGCGTCGCGCTGACGTTCGACGCCGAGCACCCCGACCGGCCCTCGACGCCGGGCGTCCAGGAGCGGCTCCTCGAGATGCTCGACCGGCACGGCGTGCGGGCGACGTTCTTCGTCCAGGGCCGCTGGGCCGAGGCCTACCCGAAGACCGCGGCGCGCATCCCGGCGGGCGGCCACCTCGTCGGGAGCCACTCCCATTACCACGCCAGGATGCCGCTCCTCAACGCCCGCGGGCTCCGGTCCGACATCGGCGATGCCCAGCGCTACGTCACGGATGCGACCGGGGTCGACCCACGGCCGTGGTTCCGCTGCCCGTTCGGCGCCGGGGCCACGGACCAGCGGGTCCAGCGCTTCATCCGCGAGGCCGGCTACCGGCACGTTGGCTGGCATGTCGCGGGCGTGGACTGGCCGGCCGAGCGGACCGGGGCCGAAGTCGAGGAGACGGTCGTGAGCGGCGTCCTCGACCGCGGCGACGGTTGCGTCGTCCTGTTCCACACCTGGCCGGACCGGACCGAGGCGGCGCTCGACGGCATCGTCCGGCGGCTGCGAGATCGCGGGGCGACGTTCGTGCGGGTGGACGAGCTCGACGTCGCTCGCGTGCCGGTCGCCGAGGTTCCGGGCGCGGTCTGGCCACCGGAGCCCGAGCCGGTCGGCCCGAGGGCGCGCTGATCGGACGCGACCGGGCGGTTCGCGGGCCTACGCTGTCAGCGATGGTCGACTCCGCGGTCCTCGCGGTCGACGGCGGGAACTCGAAGGCCGACGTCGCGCTCGTCGCGGCCGACGGGACGCTGCTCGCCGCCGTCCATGGCCCGACCATCTCGCACCAGCAGGTCGGGCTCGCGCAGGGCATGGCGACCCTGAGGAAGCTGGCGGACCGCGCGGCCTCCGAGGCCGGGCTCGGCGAGGCCGCGAGAGACGGCCACGACCGAGCGGCCCTCGCGACGCTGGGCGTGTACTGCCTGGCCGGAGCCGACTACCCGACCGACGTTCGGCTGCTGACTCGAGGCATCGAGGACCTCGGCCTCACGGGCGAGACGGTGGTCCTGAACGACACGTTCGCGGCGCTTCGGGCCGGAACGTCGCGGCCCTGGGGTGTCGCGCTCATCTGCGGGCGTGGGATCAACGCCTGCGCGGTCGCGCCGAACGGCCGGAGCGCGAGGTTCGACGCGGTCGGGACCTACTCGGGTGACTGGGGCGGCGGCCTCGGGGTCGGGCACGCGGGCCTGTCGGCCGCGGTCCGCGGGCGGGACGGCCGAGGCGGCCGCACGATCCTCGAGCGCGTGGTGCCCGAGCACTTCCGGTTGCGATCGCCGGCCGCCCTCACGAAGGCGCTCTACGAGGAACGGATCGAGGACGCGCGGCTCCTCGAGCTCGCCCCGGTCGTGTTCGACGCGGCGACGAGCGGCGACGCGGTGGCGCGCTCGATCGTCGATCGCCTGGCGGACGAGCTGGCGGCGATGGCCGGCGCGCTCATCCGGCGGCTGCACATGACGCGGCTCGATCCAGAGGTCGTGCTGGCGGGTGGCGTGTTCCGGGCGACCGATCGCGCCTTCTACGACCGGCTCGAGGCTGGGGTCCAGGCCGTCGCGCCGCTGGCTCGGACGGTCCGGCTCACGGCCCCGCCGGTGCTCGGCTCGGCGCTCATCGGGCTCGATCGGCTCTCGGGGTCAGGCCAGACGCCCCCGGCTGCCGAGGCTCGCCTCCGGGCCGCGCTCGAGCGCTGGGCCGACAGTCGACCCGAGATCTCGCTCGCGACATAGGACACAATCCGCGCCATGGACTTCGACCTGCTCGGGTGGCTGTTCATCGGCCTGCTGGCCGGCGCGATCTCCGGCTGGTTCGTCGGGCTGCGGAGCGTCCAGGGCTGCCTGCCGACGATCGTCGTCGGGATCGTCGGTGGGATCGTGGGCGGCTGGCTGGCGCGCCAGATGGGCTACGTCGGCGTGTACGGCTTCTTCACCGCCCTGGTCTTCGCGGTCCTGGGCGCGATCATCGTCCGCCTGGTGCTGCGAGCGCTCGAGAGCGGCCGCTAGCTCTCCGGCCCGTGTCGAAGCAGGGGCTCGACGGCCAGAGCGCAGTCCGTGCCCTTCGCGCGGCGGTCGACGATCTCATCAGCGCCGCCCAGATGGCGAACGATGCCACGAGCGCCCTGCCGCCCGCGATCGAAGCCGAGGCCCGCGGGTCTGCGGATCGTCAACCTCGTGAGTCGGGCTGGACGCCGAGCCAGGTCCTCGCCCACGCCCTGTGGTGGCACGAGCGGTACCTCGCCGTGCTCTCGGCGAAGGTCGATCGCCGACCCCGGCCGAGGCTGCCCGGTCGACTCGGCGACATCAACCTCGTGGGGGTCTCGGCCTACGGCGATCGGTCGGTCGATGCGCTCGCCTCGGCGCTGGCGGCCGCAGCGGGGGCGCTCGAGTCACAGACCTCCGTGCTCTACGCGCTGCCGCCGGCCGAGCGGAGCAGGGTTCGGATCGTGACCCGTGACGCCAGCGCCCCGATCGATCTCGACGCCTTCGTGAGACGCGTCACGGGCCACCTCCACGGCCACGCCCGGGAGCTTCGGGCG
>DATEZX010000287.1:0-6019 GCA_035255225.1 Candidatus Limnocylindrales bacterium | reverse complement strand
ACCCAGCCTCCCGATGGCCGCGGTCGCCGGGCGCGGGCCCGAGTCGGACGCCGCATCGAGCGCCGACGCCGGCACGCCGGCCGGGTCGGGTGGCGAGTGGCCGGCGATCGACCTGCCGTCGCCGCCTCCGCCGGCGCTCGTCGGGCCGCCGCCCGACCCGGCCGTCCTCCAGGCGGAGGCCGAGGCGCTCCTCGACGCGGGCGATCCCGGAGGCGCCCGCGACGCCCTCCTGCTCGCGATGGCCGTCCATCGCGAGGCCGGTCGCGTCGACGCAGCCCTCGACGCATGCCTCCAGCTGCTGGCGATCGCTCCGGGCGACCCACGCGTCCACCTCGCCATCGCCAACCTCCAGCTCGATCGCGGCTGGCGGTCCGTCGCGACCGAGAAGATCGAGCTCCTGCTCCGGCTGACGTCGCTGAGCGGCGACGCCCAGGCCGAGGCGGACGTCCACCTCCTCGCCGCCGACCGCCTCCGGGACGAGTCGCCGGCGCGCCTGGACGCCCGCCGCCGAGGCGTCTCGGCGCCCTGAGGCGCCCGCGCACCCGATCTGCCGAACGGCGCGAGCGTCGGGCGACCGGGGAGCCCGCGGTACACTCGGCCGGCGATGGCGGAGCTCCTTGCGTCGATCCTCGACCAGGTCCGTCCCACGACGATCCTCGACATCGGGATCACGGCGCTCCTGATCTACTGGCTGTTCAGCATCATCCGTGGGACCCGCGCGGTGCGGCTCGTCATCGGCGTGACGGTCCTGTTCGTCGTGTACTTCGCGGCCCAGGCCCTCCAGCTGCGGCTCCTGACGCAGATCCTCCAGGCCGGCGCGGTCGTCGGGCTGTTCGCCCTCGTCGTCGTGTTCCAGCCCGAGCTCCGCCGGGCGCTCGACCGGATCGGTCGGGTCGGCTCGCTGGGGTGGCTGCTGTCGGCTGAGCGACGGACGGCCGACGTGGTGGCCGCCGAGGTCGCGCGCGCCGCGGCCCTGCTGTCGGCCGAGGGCCATGGGGCCCTGATCGTCCTCGAGCGCGAGACCGGGCTCGAGGAGATCGCCGAGTCAGGGGTCATGATCCACGGCGACCTCTCGGCCGACCTGCTGCGGACGATCTTCATGCCGCGCTCGGCCCTCCACGACGGGGCGGTCATCGTCCGGGATGGCCGGATCCTCGCCGCCGGCGCGCTCCTGCCGCTGGCCGAGACGACGGTCGCCACCGAGCGCTACGGGACCCGCCACCGGGCGGCCCTCGGGATCACCGAGCAGACCGACGCGATCGTCGTCGTGGTGTCGGAGGAGAACAGCCAGGTCAGCCTCGTCCAGCGGGCGCGGATCGTCCGGAACCTCAACGAGCAGCAGCTCGGCCGCTCCCTGCGGAGCCTCCTCCAGTCGAGCCAGGAGGCGTCGCTGCGGCTGGCCCAGATCGCCCGTGGCGACGCCCGCCCGCCACGCCTGTCCGACCTCGGGCGGTTGGTCCGACGCGGCGATCGCGACGGCGCGCGCCCCGAGGACGTGCCGTCGGCCGACGCGCCGGGGGCGGGCGGTCGCCCGGACGCGGAGGTCCGACGGTCGTGAGCCGTGCGCTCCGGCTGCTGGTCTACAACTGGCCGCTCAAGCTCGGCGCGATCGTCCTCGCCACCCTGCTCTACGGGGGCCTTGTCCTGTCGCAGAGCACCCGGCAGTACCGCGACCCGATTCCGATCGGCCGGGTCAACGTGGCGGCCGACCTGTACGTCGTCTCCGACCTGGGCGACGTGACGTCGATCCAGTACGTCGCGCCACCGGACCTCCGGGTCGATGCCAACACGTTCCGCGCCGTCGTCGACTTCGGGTCCGTCGATCCCGGCGCGGGATCGGCGTCCCTGCCTGTCCGGCTGGCGACCAGCGATCCGAGTATCCAGGTCATCGACTTCGAGCCGAAACGGATCAGCGTGACGGTTGATCGAGTCACGAGTCGCGATGTGCCCGTCCACGTCGAGATCCTGAGCAGCCCGCCGGGCTTCGAGCTCGGGACCCCGGTCGCGGACGCATCGACGGTCACGGTCACCGGGCCGCAGACCGTGGTCTCGCAGGTGACCCAGGTCCTTGCCCGCGTCACGATCGATCCGTCCGGGATCGACGTCGACCGAACCGTCGACCTCGTGCCGGTCGACGCCAACGGCAACACCCTCTCGCCGATCGACGTCGCGCCACCCTCGACCCGGGTCAAGGTCGCCGTCTTCACGGACCGGCGGACCCGGACCCTGCCGGTCAATCCCGTCGTCACCGGCACGCCGGCGGCCGGTTTCGAGGTCGCGGCCATCGTCGTCGATCCGCTGGTCGTCTCGGTCGAGGGCGACGCCAACGACCTGTCGGGCCTCGATCGAGCCGACACCCAGCCCGTCTCGATCTCCGGCGCGTCGTCGGACGTGGTCACGAGCGTGAGCCTGAACCTGCCCAACGGCGTACAGGCCCTCGGCAGCGGAACGGTCGGGGTGACGATCCGGATGCGACCGGTCACGGCGACCCGGACGTACGAGGCCGGGCTGATCCTCGAGGGTGCCTCGCCCGACCGCGTGTACGCTCTCTCGACGGATCGGGTCCTCGTCACGATCGGCGGCTCGGTCGCCGACCTGGATCGCCTGTCTGCCTCGAGCCTTGTCCTGACGCTCGACGTCACGGGCCTCGGTGACGGCGCTCGAGCGCTGGCGCCGCAGGCCAACCTGACGACGGGCCTCAGCCTGATCGCGGTGTCGCCCGCGTCGGTCACCGTCACGATCTCCTCGCCGCCCCCGTCCCCAGCACCGTCGCCCTGACGGGCGGCGCGACTGACCCCACAGCGGAGAGACCAGGCCCGGATGTCGCGCCTCTTTGGCACCGACGGGATTCGCGGTGTCGCCAACGTCGACCTCAAGCCGACGATCGCCTTCGCCCTCGGGCGCGCCGTGGCCCAGCGCCTCGTCGGTCCCGGGGGCGCGATCGTCGTCGGCCAGGACACCCGCCGGTCGGGCGACATGTTCGTCGCCGCGATCACGGCCGGGGCCACGAGTCTCGGCGTCGACGTCCACCGGGTGGGCGTCGTGCCGACGCCGGCCCTGGCATTCGTGACCGGAGAGCCGGACTTCGCGGCGGGGATCATGGTCTCGGCGTCGCACAACCCGGCTGAGGACAACGGCCTCAAGGTCCTCGACGCCGGCGGCCTCAAGCTCGACGACGCGATCGAGGACGAGCTCGAGCAGCTGATCTGGCGGTCGGACGAGCTCGGAGGCGTCTCGAACGACCGGCTCGGCCTGGCTGTGGACGCGAGCGACCGGGTGGCGCGCTACGTCGCCGACCGCCGCCGGCTGGCGGGCCGGTTCGATGCGAGCCGGCTGACGATCGTCCTCGACTGCGCGAATGGGTCGGCCTGCAGCATCGGGCCGGAGATCGTCCGCTCGACGGGTGCGGCGGTCACGGTCATCCACGACGAGCCAGACGGCGTGAACATCAACCTCAGGGCCGGGGCGACCGATCCGGCGGCCCTCGCCGCTCGTGTGACCGAGGCCCGCGCGGACGTGGGATTCGCCGTCGACGGCGATGCGGACCGGCTCATCGCCGTCGATGCCGCGGGGCGGGTCGTCGACGGCGACCAGGTCCTCGGGGTCCTGGCTCTCGAGCGGCTGGCGACCGGGACGCTCGACGGCAACGGCCTGGTCGTGTCGATCCTCTCGAACGGCGGCTTGCAGGCCGCCGTCGAGGCCGCTGGCGGGACGGTCGTCCGGACGCCCGTCGGCGACAAGTACATCCTCGAGGGCATGCAGGTCTCGGGCGCGGGGCTCGGCGGGGAGAAGAGTGGCCACGTCATCGTCCGTGAGCACACGACGTCGGGTGATGGGATCGTCACGGCCCTCGAGGTCCTCCGGGTCATGACCGAGTCCGGTCGTGCCCTCGCCGATCTCGCGTCCCAGATCCCGCTGCTGCCCCAGGAGCAGCGCACGATCCGGGTCCGCCACAAGGACCAGTGGGAGGGCGACCGCGCCCTGACCGCGGCGATCCGCGAGGCGCGGCAGCGGCTGGACGGCGGCGGGCGGGTCGTGGTCCGGCCGTCCGGCACCGAGCCCGCCCTGCGGGTCATGGTCGAGGGTCGTGATGCGGCCGTCGTCGCCGAGCTGGCCGATGCGCTGGCCGATCTCGCGAAGTCACGGCTAGACTGACGCGCTCATGTGCGGAATCGTTGGCTACACGGGTCCCCGCGAGGCCGGGCCGATCCTCATGGAGGGCCTCAAGCGGCTCGAGTACCGGGGCTATGACTCGGCCGGCATCGCCCTCGTCGACGAGGACGGCGAGCTGTTCGTCGAGAAGAAGGCTGGCAAGCTTGCCAACCTCGCGACCGCGATCGCGGACCGGACGCCCCACGCCGCGCTCGGCCTGGCCCACACCCGCTGGGCGACCCATGGCCGACCGACCGACCTGAACGCCCATCCGCACCAGGACTGCACGGGCGACATCACGGTCATCCACAACGGCATCATCGAGAACTTCCAGGAGCTCCGGGACGGCCTCGTCGCCCGCGGCCACCGGCTCACGTCCGAGACCGACACCGAGGCCGTCGCCCACCTCGTCGAGGAGGCCTATCAGGGCGACCTGGCCGACGCGGTGCGTGCCGCCCTCCGCCAGCTCGAGGGTGCCTACGCCCTGGCCGTCATGCACAAGGCCGAGGTCAGCCGCCTGGTCGGGGCCAGGATGAACGTGCCCCTGATCGTCGGCCTCAACGGCGAAGAGAGCTTCATCGCCAGCGACGTCGCGGCGATCCTCGCCCACACCAATCGGGTCGTGTTCCTCGAGGACGGGGACGTGGCCGACGTCCGGCCGAGCGGGGTCATCGTGACCGACGTCGCCGGGATCGTTCGCGAGCGGCGCGAGACGATCGTCGACTGGACCGCCGAGGCGGCCGAGAAGGGCGGCTTCGAGCACTTCATGCTCAAGGAGATCCACGAGCAGCCCGACGCCCTGCGCCAGTCTCTCGCGGGACGCGTCGCCCGCGACGGCGCGATCCACGCGCCTGAGATCGAGCCGTTGACAGAGGCGATCCGGAAGGCGACCCGGGTCGAGCTCGTCGCCTGCGGAACGGCCTCGTATGCGTCGCTCGTCGGCGCCGCCGCGCTCCAGGCGATGACCGATCTCCCGGCCCGGGTGACGGTCGGCTCGGAGTTCCGGTACGACCCGCCGCCGCTCGACGAGCGGACCCTCGTCGTCGCGGTGACCCAGTCGGGCGAGACCGCCGACACGATCGCCCCGACGCGGCTCGCACGCGAGGCGGGCTGCACGATCGTCGCGATCACGAACACGGTTGGCTCGGCCATCACGCGCGAGGCCGACGCCGTGATGTTCCTCCAGGCGGGCCCCGAGATCGCCGTCGCGGCGTCGAAGACGTTCGTCACCCAGGTCACGACGCTCGTCGTCCTGGCAGCGGCGATCGCCCGGATCCGGGGGAGCCTGACGGATGACGTCGAGCGTGAGCTCGGGCTGGCGCTGCGGGCCCTGCCGGATGCCGCTGCCCGGGCCCTCGAGCGGAACGCCCCCGGCGCCTACGACCTCGCGCGCCGGTACGTCAACTCGCGCGGCTTCATGTACGTCGGGCGCGGACCGACCTATCCGGCCGCGCTCGAGGGCGCGCTGAAGCTCAAGGAGCTCAGCTACGTGCACGCCGAGGGCTATGCCGCCGGCGAGCTCAAGCATGGCCCGATCTCGCTCCTCGATGCCGAGTGCCCGCTCGTCGCGGTCGCGACTCGATCGCACACCTACGACAAGCTGGTGAGCAACATCATGGAAGGCCGCGCGCGCGATGCTCGCGTCCTCGCGGTGGCGACCGACGGTGACGACCGGATCGAGCGAATCGCCGACGACGTCTGCTGGGTGCCCGACACGCACGAGCTCCTGAGCCCGGTCCTGGCGATCGTGCCGCTGCAGCTGTTCGCCTACCACGTGGCCGTCGCGCGGGGCACGGACGTCGATCAGCCCCGCAACCTCGCGAAGTCGGTCACGGTCGAGTAGGGTGTTGCCCGATGACGGGCAACG
>DATEZX010000286.1:0-9493 GCA_035255225.1 Candidatus Limnocylindrales bacterium | reverse complement strand
CCATCCCCCGGGAGTACCCCCGGCGGACCCACGCGCCGGATGAGGCGCGCGCGGGTCGAAGCTCGGGCCCCGGAGGCCTACGCGGGGGCCGCGGACGCGACCTCCTCCGGCAGCCAGAACCAGCGCAGGGCCTCGAAGTCGTCGGTCAGGCGATGGGCCTCGACGGGTCGCCCGTCGGGCAGGGCCCCGAGGATCCGGCGGGCCTCGACCAGGTAGCCGGCGAGGGCGGCCTCGGTCTCGTGCCGGCCGTGGGTCGCGTAGCGCATCCGGCCCGAGGCGTAATCGACGTCGTGGAGGCTCATCGGCGGCTCGACCTGACCGCCGACGTGGTGCCACAGGCCGGTCGCCTGGTCGAAGCGGTACTGCGGGAGCAGGCGCCAGCCCTCGTCGGCCACGAGGTCCACGGCCTGCAGGACGTAGTCGAAGACGGCCTCGTCGAGGAAGTAGTTGAAGTTGACCCGCACCCAGCCTGGCTTGATGCCCTCGCAGCCGCGGCTGATCTCGCGTTCGAAGGCGTGTGACCGGTCGAGGTCGATGCCGAGGAGCCGGTGGCCATACGGGCCGGCGCACGAGCAGCCGCCGCGGGCCTGGATGCCGAACAGGTCGTTGAGGACCGCCACCACGAAGTTGTGGTGGAGGTAGCGGCCGTCGTGGCGGACGACGAACGACACGATCGACAGTCGCGGCAGGGCGTGCGAGCCGAGGATCTCGATCGCGGGATGGGCCTCCCAGTGGGCGATGGCGCGATGGATGAACGACTCCTCGCGCTCGCGGATCCGCTCGACCCCGACGGCGCCCTTGAGCTGGAAGGCCAGACCGGCGCGGATGGACTCGACGATCGCCGGGGTCCCGCCCTCCTCGCGATGCTCCGGGTCGGCGAGGTAGACGTGCTCGAGCGGGTTGACGTACATGACCGTCCCCCCGCCGACCACGGTCGGCACCCGATTGCGGAACAGCTCCCGGCGGCCGACGAGCAGGCCGGGCGTGCCCGGTCCGCCGATGAGCTTGTGGGGGCTCAGGAAGATCGCGTCCTTGTAGTCGAGGGCCGGCGCCTCGGCGGGGTCGGGATCGGTGACGACCTCGCCGGCCGGGACAGGGCGATGTGGCTCCATCTCGATCTCGACGTACGGCGCCGCGGCCGCGAAGTCCCAGAACGACAGGGCGCCATGGCGGTGGAGCAGGACCGAGATCGCGCGGGTGTCGCTGATGATCCCCGTGACGTTGCTGGCCGCCGAGAACGAGCCGATCCTGAGCGGTCGGTCGGCGTGAGCGACGAGGGCGGCTTCGAGGGCTGCGAGGTCGATCCGGCCGTCGTGGTCCTCGGGGATCGTGACGAGGTCGGCGATCGACTCGCGCCATGGGAGCTCGTTGGAGTGATGCTCGTACGGCCCGATGAACACGACCGGCCGCTCGGCGCGCGGGATCCGCGAGCGGAGGTCGTAGCGATCGTCGAGGTCGGCCGGCAGCCGGAGGTTCAGGACGTCGACGAGCTTGTTGATGGCGCCCGTCGAGCCGGAGCCGCAGAAGATGACGGCGTGGCGCTCGCGGGACGCGCCCACCGCGGCCCGGATGATCTCCCGCGCTTCCTCCCGGAAGCGCGTCGTCTGGAGGCCGGTCCCGGATGACTCGGTATGGGTGTTGGCGTAGAGCGGCAGGACGTTCGCCCGGATGTAGTCCTCGATGAAGGCCAGCGAGCGGCCGGAGGCCGTGTAGTCGGCGTAGGTCACCCGTCGCGGGCCGAACGGGCCGGTGACGACGACGTCGTCTCCGATGACCGACTCGCGGATCGCCTCGATCAGGTCGGCGCCATCGCCCATGTCCGGCATCGTACGCGGGTCATGCCCGCTCAGGACCCGCGGACGAAGACCTGGCCCTGGCCGTTCTCGAAGATCGAGCGATAGCCGGCCTCGAGGAGCGCTCCCCCGATCTCGGTCCCCCCGGGCAGGCCGTTCGGCTCCAGGACGACGTACGGGTACAGGCCCGAGTCGATCAGGCCGCGGAGGTCGAGCATCCCGTGGAGCCGGCCACCGACGGTCTGCTGGCTCACCTCCGGGTTGGGGCTCACGAACGTCTCGACGACGCCGTCGAAGACCCCGAGCGGCGTCGAGACCCACTGCTGGAAGCTCGCCGCGACGTGGAGGACCGGCGTGTCGTCACGGATCCGGCCGGCATCGATCTCGCCGCGGATCGCGTCGGCGATCGCCCGGCGCGATGGGTCGAGGATCAGCCGCGAGTCCGGGAACCCGGTCCAGAAGCCTCGGGCCGCCCAGCGCAGGTCGATGGCGAGCGACTCCGAGTAGCGGTGCTCGCCGAGGTGCAAGGTGTCGATCGGACCCGTCCGCAGCGGGGCGGCGGAGAGGGCCACGATCACCGCGACCGCGCCGACGCTCGCCGTCCACGGCATGCCGGACGGAGGGTCATGGGAGGCAATCGCCCGCGCCAGCGACGGCCCGACCGCCACGGCGAGCATGGCCGGCAGCCAGTAGTGGACGGTCTTGGGGACCTCGAAGCGCAGCGCGTCGCCCAGGAATCCCAGGTCGTTCGGCAGCAGCTGCGTGGCAGCGGCCGCGACGAGTCCGACGATCGCCGCGGCGAGGAGGATCGGCGACCGGGCCGCGGGGCTGCGGACGAGCCAGCCCAGGACGAGGCCGAGGAGCAGCACGCCGCAGGCATCGAGGACGAGGCCCCAGCCATAGGCCAGGCCGTCCGGGAGCCGGTCGAGGCGGAGGACACCGGCCGCCCCTGCCCACCCGAGGCCGAGCGCGAGAGCCACCACGACCACGAGGCGCGCCGCCCGGGCGAGGGCGACGATCCACGCCGGGAGCCGGGGGCGGGAAGCCACCGCCGTCGCGCCGATGGCGCCCCCGGCGATGGCCAGCGCGACCGCGGCGGGCAGGACGAGGGGCGGCACGGCGACCCCGACCATGATCGCGGCCTGCGGCAGCGCGACGACCGCGGCCACGACCCCCGCGACCAGAGCGTCCGCGGCGATCCGCTGCGGGCGTGCGAGGGCGAGGATCGCGACGCTGGCGATCGCGAACGCCCCGATGACCGGGTGGACGAGGACGCTCGCGCCCATCGCGGCGCCCATCGCGAGGCCGCGGCCAGGACGCCAGCGATCCGGCTCCACGCTGCCGCGGAACGCCTCCGCCGCGAGGGCGAGCGCGAGGGCCACGAGCGGCAGGACGACCACCGTCGCGCGGGCGTCGCCGAGGCGGGCGAACGGCTCCGTGAGCGCGAAGGCCAGGAGCGCCCATGGCCCGACGGCACGGCCCGGCCCCGCCAGGGCTGCCGCGAGGCGCTGGACGCCGGCCGCAACCAGGAGCGTCGAGGGCAGGATGAACGCCGCCAGCGCGAGGGTCGCCGGCAGCCCGGTGATCGTCGCCACCGAGCCGAGGAGGCCCTCGTAGCCGAGACCCGACCGTGACGGCCCGTAGATCGGCGAGAACGTCGCGCTCAGCGGCGTGAGCCAGCCGAACGTCCGAAGGTGCTCGGCCGGGGCGACGTGGTTCGGCAGGACGTCGATGAACGGCACGACCGGGCTCGCCAGCTGGAGCACGACCGGCCCTAGCCACACGGCCGTGACGAGGGCTGCCAACGGGATCGAGCCGAGCCCTCCCCACGGCCAGCCCCAGGCGCCGCGCCGGACGAGCGGCCGGGCACGACGGGCCAGCGGGCCTCGCCAGGCGCTCACGAGGAGCGAGGCGTCGATCGCGACGAGGACCGGGGCCCGGAACAGTCCGAAGCCGCCGAGGAGCCCGAGGACGAAGGCGTCCTTGAGGACCAGGGCGACAAACGCCGCGATGCCGGCTTCGGCGAGCGAGGCGAATGGATCACGGCGGGCGAGCCGCGCCAGGATGAGCCCAGCGGCGAGCTCCAGGCCGCACGCGGCCACGACGATGGCCGCCGCCGGGAGCGTGACCGAGAGCTGTGAAGCGACGCCCGCGGCCGCCTGGCCGACGTCGAAGCCGAGCTGGTCGGACGTCCGCAGCATCCACAGGCCGACGACGAGCGCCGCCAGGCCGAGGACGCCGATCAGGTCGATGGCCATGGCCGCGCGATCGCGACCCGGGAGGTCAGCCCCGGTCATCGACGGGGCCGCCGCACGTCAGCCGAGGTAGCGCGCCGAGGCCATGCCGACGATCGCCGTGAAGATCAGGACGATGTCGATCAACCCGACCAGGCGGAGGCGTGCCTGCGCAGCGTGCATCCGGCCGACGAGCTCGGCCGAGGGTGGCCCGCCCGCGGCCTTCATCTCGGCGCCAACGGCGGAGATGGTCCGCACGCCGGACGGGATGAGGAGGTTGCCGCCCAGCCAGGCGACCAACGCGCAGAGGCCCCCGAACCCGAAGGCCAGGCCCGTCGCCGAGGTCACCCAGTCGCTCGACAGCCCGCTCGAATCCCGCCAGTACAGCAGTGCGCCGCCGAGGACCGCCAGGGTCGAGACGACCATGAAGTACACCGGGGCCTTCCGCTTGTTCATGACCTCGTCCACGAACGGCTCCGCATCGGGGCCGAGCTTGTTCATGGTCGGCTCGAGGTAGAAGAAGAAGAGCGCGGCCCCGCCCGCCCACAGGACCCCCGAGACGATGTGCAGCAACCGGAGCGCGACCATGACGAGGTCCACCGAACACCCTCCGCCTCGCCGGCGAGCAGGTGTCGCCGGCCCTGCCCGAAGCGTAGCGCCGGTCAGTAGGCCTCGGAGCGGACGGCGGACGCGGGCAGGCCGAGGTCGATGAGGCGAGGGGCCAGCCCGGCGATCATCGCGGGATTGCCGCACAGGTAGGCGACCGTGGCTTCGGGGTCCAGGCCCAGCTCGTCGATGAGGGACGGGACGATGGTGTCGAGTCGGCCGACTCGCCCGGACCACCCCGCGTTGACGGCGTCACCCGGGCGCGAGATCACGGGCACGTAGACCCAGCCGGCCATCGATGCGCTCCACGCAGCGAGCTCGCGGCGGTAGGCGAGCTCGTCGGCCCGGCCAACGCCGTGGACGACGATCGTCCGTCGAGGGACGGGCTCCGACCAGAGGGCCCGAGCCATGGCGACGAGTGGCGCGATGCCGGTGCCCGTGGCCAGGAGGAGGCTCGTCAGGTGGTCGCCGTCGGCGAGGCGGAAGAGGCCCTTCGGTGGGCCGATCCGGACTCGGGCGCCGGGCCGCAGCGTCCACAGGGCTGGCGTCAGCGCACCCTCCGGGACGAGCCGGATCGCGAACTCCAGGACCGGGTCGCGGGCCTGCGACGCCGCCGAGTAGGGCCGCTGGATGAGGCGGCCATCGCGCTCGAGCCCGATCGCGAAGTACTGGCCGGGCGCGAACGCCGGGACGCCTCCGTCCGGGGCGATCGAGAAGCGCGCCATGGTGGGACCCAGGTCGAGGCGCTCGGCGATCGTCGCGTTGGGCGGGGACGCGCCCGCCGGTGGCGTCCCGAGCCGGCGGGCGGGGAGGAGCCGCCGGCTCGGGGCAAGGGTCGCCGTCACGCCGCAGCGAGCTCCGACAGGACCTCACGGGCGGCCGACGGGTCGGCGTACCAGGCCGCGTCGACCCACGCGAAGTCGGCCCACTCGGCCGGCAGCTGGTCGGCGCGGAAGATCGCGGCATTGGGGCAGGCGGTCTGGCAGGCCCCGCAATCGATGCAGGCCTCGGGATCGATGTACAGCTTCCGGTCGACCGAGACGTCGGCGGTGATGCAGTCGACGGGGCAGACCTGGACGCACGACTGGTCCATGTGGTCGATGCACGGAGCGGCGATGACGTACGCCATCTCGGGTCCTCGCGCGGTGCGGCAGCGGATGCCGGAACCCTCGGGCGTCGTGGTGTGTGGGTCGTGTGGCCCGGATGTGAGATCTCGAATGACGGCCGCCTCTCGAGGCGCGACCGACGGTCGTCGGTCAGCGCGCGAGCGGCAACGTCACGACGAAGCGAGCCCCTCCGCCCGGCGCCGCTTCGACTCGGATGGCGCCGCGGTGCGCGGCGACGATCGAGCTCGCGATGGCCAGTCCGAGGCCCGAGCCGGCCCGGTCCCGCCGTCCCGAGGCGGCGCGCGTGAACGGCTCGAAGATCTTCGTCCGATCGGCCTCCGGGACCCCTGGTCCGTGATCGCTGACGCCGAGCTCCACGCTCGCGCCGGCCCGAGTGCCCGTCACCTCGATCGCGCTGGCGGGTGGGGCGTGGCCGACCGCGTTGTCGAGGAGGATGACCATGAGCTGGACGAGCCGCTCGCGGTCACCATCGACGGACAGGCCGTCCTCGACCGAGGCCTCGATCGCGACGTCGTGCGACGCGGCCAGGGGCTGCAGGCGACGGGCGGTCTCGCGGACCAGGGGGCCCAGGTCCAGGCGGGCGGCATCGAGGGACAGGCCCTGGGCCTCTGTCGAGGCGATGGTCAACAGGTCCCCGACCAGCCGACCGAGGCGCGACGCCTCGTCGACGATGTCGGCGGCCAGCGGCTGGCCGCCGGGATCGAGGTGGCCCTCGCGCTGGAGGACCTCGGCGTCGGCGCGGATGATCGCGACCGGGGTCCGCAGCTCATGAGAGGCGTCGGCGACGAACCGGCGCTGGGCGTCGATGGCTCGCCGGATCGGGACGAGGGCCCGGCGGGTGACGATGAGGGTGATCACGGCCGCGGCCAGCAGTCCGGCGGCGCCCGCCCCGACGACGGTGGCGACGAGGCTCCGCGACTGGGCGTCGTGCAGCGTCAGGACGAACCCACCCTGGACGAACGCGACGCCTGACTCGGTGCTCGGCGGCACGGCCGTCGTGAGCAGGCGGATCTGGCGGCCATCGGCGGTGACTGTTCGCCAGTCCTGGCTCGCCCCGCCCCGGACCGCGGCCAGGCCGGCCTGACTGGGGAGGTCGACGAGCCGGATTCGCGACGGGTCGGCGACAACGGCGCCGGAGGCATCCAGGTAGAGGACGAACGTGTCGGCCGACGCCGGCGAGACGTCATCGACCTCCGTGCCCTCTCCCTGGGAGCCGGCCGGCGGCTGCGCGGCGGCCGCGGCCACGGTGGCCAGCAACGCGCGGTCGACGTCGGCGTCGAGGGCCGCCAGGCCGGCGACGGCCGTCGCCGCCCCCACGCCGACGACGAGCGTCGCGACCAGGCCGAACGTCACCGCGAACAGGCGGCGTCGCGTGCTCCGGAGGAGGCGCTCGGTCGCGGAGGACGCGTCAGGCATGCGCGCGAAGCACGTACCCGACACCTCGGACCGTCCGCAGCCGGCCGTCCTGGGCGAGCTCGCTCAGCTTGCGTCGCAGGTAGTGGACGTACAGGTCCACGACGTTCGAGTAGACGTCGGGCTCGGCGCCCCAGACGCCGTCCAGGATCTGCTGGCGGGTCACGACCTGGTCGGCGTGGCGCATGAGGTAGCCGAGCAGGGCGAACTCCCTCGCGGAGAGATCGACGGCGCGATCGCCGACCCGGGCGACGTGACGCAGCTCGTCCAGCTCGAGGTCGCCCGCGGTCAGGCGCCCCTCCTCGCCCGGAGCGGGTCGGCGGGCGAGGGCCCTGATCCGGGCGATGAGCTCGGCGAAGGCGAAGGGCTTGGGGAGGTAGTCGTCCGCGCCGGCCTCCAGGCCTGCCACGCGGTCCTCGACCGAGCCCAGCGCCGTGAGCATGAGGACCGGCGACCGGACGCCCCGGGCGCGGAGGATGCGAAGCACCGTCAGGCCCTCGACGTCGGGCAGCCCGCGGTCGATGACGATGACGTCGTGGGCCGAGCGCTCGGCCAGGGCCAGGCCGGCCACGCCGTCCGGCGCGACGTCGACGACGTGGCGCTCGGCGGCCAGGACGCGGCGCGTCAGCTCGGCGAGCTTCGGCTCGTCCTCGATGAGCAGGATCCGCATGGCCGGCATTCTTGGGGCAGCTCCTCGGCGGCGTCGAGGTTCGGACGGCCTGTCTTTGCGATTTCTCATTCCCGCGCAACCGGTCTCCCACGTCGGGCCGCGATCGTCCGACGATCCGCTCCAGGAGACCCTAGACATGCGCCATCGCCTCGCCCTCGTCGTCGGCTCGCTCGCCGCCGCGGGCACCCTCGCCTTCGCCCTGTCGGCCGCGGGTTTCGGGCCCGCCGACCCGTCCCTCGCCAGCTCGGTGGGCGCACCGGCACCGACGCCGCAGGTCCAGATCGACACGATCTACGTCCCCGCGCCGGCGCCGCCGCAGACGGTCACCGTCCACCGGGTGGTCACCTCGGACGGTGAGCAGGAGTCCGGCGAGGGCGGAGGCGACGACTGATGCCACCGCCGCCCGCCCTCCCCCGGCGTCCCCTGCCGCCGCTCCCGCCTCGGTCGGGGCTGGCGCCGCGCGCGGGGCTGGCACCGCGATCGGACGTGGCCGGGGAAGCGGCCGGGCCGGCCCTGGCGGCGGTTCCGCCACGCCCCGCCCTCTCGCCGCGCCCGGTGGCGCTACCGCGCCCGGGCCGCGAGGCTCTCGCGCGCTCCAAGCCCGATCCGACCGGACACCGCCTGGCGATCGGCTTCGGGGCCCTCGCGGCGGCCAGCGCTCTCGCCACGGCGTTCCTCGCCCCGGCGACGGCAGCCGCGCCCGCCACCTCGACCACCGTGGCGGTCGCTCCCGATGCCGTGCCCGTCCAGCACGTCGTCCAGTACGTCCAGCTCCAGCCCGGCCAGACGCCACCGCCGAACGCGACCGTCAGCCAGGCCGCCCCGGCTCCAACGCCACGGGTCGTCGTCGTCACGACCCGCCAGTCGGGGACCAAGCGATGACCGCGCTCGAACGGCCGTTGCCGGGACGCTCGCTGCCGGCACGCCCGCGACCGGCCGGTCCGCAGGCAGCCCCGGCCGCCGAGCTCGTCTCGGTCGAGCGGCCGATGCTGGGCGGCCGCGTCGGGATCCACCTCCGCTCGGACTCCCCCGACCACCAGTCGACGGCTCGGACCGGCTCGCGCATCCTCGACCGCGTCGAGGCGTGGGCCGGCCGGCTGACGCGGTTCGATCCGCGCTCCGAGCTGTCGCGCCTCAACGCATCGCCGGCTCGCTCGATGGCCATCGGACCGACGCTCGCCGCCGTGCTGGACTGGGCCCGAGCCGCCGAGACGGCGACCGACGGGATCGTCGACGTCGCACTCCTCGAACAGCGCCTCGCGGCAGAACGCGGCGAGGCGTCGCCGCTGCTCGCCTATCGCCACTGGTCCCTCGCCCGGGGCGCCCGCGGCACGATCGTGCATCGCACGCCTGGCCTCCGCTTCGACATCGATGGGCTGGCCAAGGGCTGGCTCGCTGACCGCGCGGTGAGCCTGCTCGCCGGCTTCCCGATCGCGGTCGTCGACGCCGACGGCGACGTCGCGGTCGGACTGGACCCGGGCGCCGACCTGTGGCTCGGGGTGGCCGACCCGGAGTCACCGGCGATGAACCTCTCGGTGCTCCGCCTGGCCAACGACTCGGCGACCCGTGAGGCGTACGGCGTGGCGACCTCGGGCGTCTCGGTGCATCGCTGGGGTTCGGGCGCCCGGGCGCGTCATCACCTCATCGACC